>CAYOHN010000450.1:0-2704 GCA_964403735.1 uncultured Spirochaetales bacterium
GGTGGCGTTCTTCGGCTACCCGGACGGCCGCAGCCGCATTGCGGCCGACGACTGCGAGCACCTCGTGCTGGCAGCACCGCACGAGGACATCGCCGGCGCACTCGAAGCGCTCGCCGACGCCCTCGCCGCGCCGGCGACCGTTGCCGCCCCGGCGCGCGCGCGTCCTGTGCTGCCGTCCGGCCCGCTCGATGTCGCCGCGCTCGGGCACGCGCTCGCAGCGCTGCAACCCGAAGGCGCCATCGTCGTCGACGAGGGCCTGACATCGAGCGCGCCGTGGTTCGCGGCAGCGGCAGCGGCGCCACCCCACACCGTTCTCGGTCTCACCGGCGGCGCGATCGGCCAGGGCCTGCCGTGCGCTGTCGGTGCCGCGGTCGCGTGTCCGGAGCGCAAGGTCATCGCGCTGCAGGCCGACGGCTCCGGCCTGTACACGCTGCAAGCGCTGTGGACGATGGCGCGCGAGCACCTCGACATCGTCACGATCCTCTGTGCGAACCGCAGCTACCGGATCCTGCAGGTGGAGCTGGCGCGCGCCGGCATCACGGCGCCGGGCCCCGCCGCGAGCGCGCTCGCCGATCTCACCCGCCCGGAGCTCGACTGGACCGCGCTCGCCGCCGGCCTCGGCGTCCCGGCCGTGCGCGTCGATAACGCCGACACGCTCGTGAAGGAACTCTCCCGCGCACTCGAAACGCCGGGCCCGACGCTCGTCGAGGCGTTGTTGTAGCCAACGCGACGATCCTCGCGTGCTCCGCGGACTCGGCCTCGGAGGGGCGACGCGCCGCTCGGGCGATCGGGAACTCCGCCGCCGACCGGATCCGGTAACGTGTCGGCAGGATCGATCGGGGGAGCGATGACGCTGCGCCATCCGGAGCTGGGGCATCGCACGGGGCTGGTCGAGATCGGCCGCGGGCTGTGGACGTGGCGGCCGCCCGACGGCTCGTGGGGCTGGAGCAACGCCGGGCTCGTGACGGACGGCGACGAGGCGCTGCTGGTCGACACGCTGTTCGACGGGCGTCTCACGCAGGCGATGCTCGCCGCGATGCGCGACGCGTCGCCGGCGGCGGCGCGCATCGGCACCGTCGTCAATACGCACTCGAATGGGGACCACTGCTACGGCAACGGACTCCTCGAGGGCGCGGAGATCGTCGCGACGCGCGCCGCGGCCGAGGAGATGACGCGCGAGTCTCCAGCGGTGATCGGCGAGTTCCTGCGGCGCGCACCCGAGCTGGGAGCGCTCGGTGCGTACGTGCAGCACTGCTTCGGCGCGTTCCACTTCGACGAGGCCGTTCCGCGGCTGCCGACGCGCACCTTCGAAGGCGCCCTGTCGCTGCGCGTCGGCGACCGCGCCGTCGATCTGCTGCAGGCCGGTCCGGCGCATACCGGCGGCGACCTGCTCGTGCATCTGCCCGGAGACGGTGTCGTCTTCACCGGCGACCTCCTGTTCATCGAGGGAACGCCCATCGCATGGGCCGGACCCGTGCAGCACTGGATCGACGCGTGCGAGCGCATCCTGGCGCTCGATGCCACTGTCGTGATCCCCGGTCATGGACCCATCACGGATGCGCGCGGGGTCGTCGCGGTGCGCGACTACCTCGCCTATGTCCAACGCGAAGCTCGCCAGCGTTACGACGCCGGGCTCTCTGCGCGCGACGCCGCCTTCGACATCGCCCTCGGTGACTACGAGCGCTGGGGCGAGGCCGAGCGCATCGCCGTCAACGTCGCGACGCTGTATCGGGAGTTCGCTGGCGACCCCGACCCGCCTAACGTCGTCGAGCTGTTCGGCCTGATGGCGGAGCTGTGGCACGCGCGGCGGCGCTGAACCGGGACGCGGACGGTCCGGAGAACCCGGGAGATCGTCCATCAGCCCGCCGAATCGCGGTTCCTCTGGCCGGCGATTCGCGGCGTGCTAGCCATTTCGAGCGGGATTCCCAGCAGAGGAGGCGAGCGTGAGCACCACCGACAACACCATCGACCTCTCGGAGCGGCGCAATGGCAGCCCGCAGCGCGACGCTGCCCAGCCCTCGGAGCAGACGCACGGCGATGCGCCGAGGCCCGCGGCGGCGGAGCCTGCGCCCCGCCGCCGCGGCCGGGGCATCCTGACGGGAGTGCTGGCGATCGCGCTGCTCGCAGCCCTCGCGGTGATCGGCCAGCTGCTCGGTGAGCGGGAAGCGCTGCGCGGCGAAGTGGCGACGCTGACGACGGCGCTCGACGCAGCCGAAACGAACCGGGCCGAAGCGCGGCGGACACTGGGCGGCGTCGCGGACCAGTTGCTCGCGCTCCACGGCACGCTGTCTTCGCTGCTCGCCGAGTCCCTGCCCTCGGGCGCCGAGGCTGCCGCGGCCGCCGGAACCTCGGAGGCCTCGGAAGCGCCTCGGGCCTCGACGACGCCGACCCCGGCAGGGAAAGACGCCGACTCCTGGTACGACCGCGCGCTCGAGCTCACTCGCTGACGCGCTGTCAAGAAAGGGGCCGGTTTGGATTCGTCAACTTTTCCTCCGGAAAAGTTGACGAATCCAACCCGGCCCCTTTCTTGACGGATCTCAGACGCGTTCGAGGATCGTTCCGGTGCCGAGGCCGCCGCCGCAGCACATCGCGATCAGCGCGCGCTGGCCGCCGCTGCGTTCGAGTTCGTGCAGCGCCGTCGTCAGCAGCCGATCGCCGGTGGCGCCGACGGGATGGCCGAGCGCGATCGCGCCGCCGTTGGGAT
>CAYOHN010000451.1:0-2678 GCA_964403735.1 uncultured Spirochaetales bacterium
ACAACTGTTCGACTTCGGGGGCGATCCGGGGGATGAACTGGAGCGCGCTCGCGGCATTGCCGATCACCGCGACGCGCTTGCCGGCGAGATCGAAGTCGTGATTCCAGCGCGCCGAATGCCAGCGCGCGCCTTCGAAGCGTTCGAGCCCGGGAAAGTCCGGCACCTGCGGGCGGTTCAGCTGACCGAGTCCCGAGATCAGGATCTCGGCCTCGTGCTCCTGACCTGCGTGGTCGCGCAAGCGCCAGAGTCCTCGCTCCTCGTCGAAGGTCGCGCTGGCGATCTCGACACCGAATCGGATCCGGGGCAACAGCCGATACTTCTCGGCGACGTGCTGGAAGTAGGCCTGGATCTCCGGCTGCGGGGAAAACTTGCGGCTCCAATCCGGTTTGGTCTCGAACGAAAAGCTGTACAGATGCGACGGGACGTCGCAGGCGGCGCCCGGGTAGCTGTTGTCGTTCCAGGTTCCCCCGACGCGATCGGACTTCTCGAAGATCGTCAATTCCGAGAAGCCCGCCTGCTGGAGCTGTACCGCCATGCACAGGCCGCCGGCTCCGGCTCCGAGAATCGCGATGCGCGGCTTGCTCATGGACTCTCTCCTGCCGTGACACTACTTGCGGTATTTCGAGAAGTCGGGCGTACGCTTCTCGCGGAAGGCGGTGAGACCCTCGCGCGCTTCGTCGCTCGTGACGAACAGGTCGAGTCCGGCGAACGAGAGCTGCCCGATCCCGGCGATCGACTCGCTGTCCGCATTGAACGAGTGCTTGAGGAAGCGCAGCGCGGTGGGGCTCTTCTCGAGTATCTCGTCGGCCCAGCGCCGGACCTCGGCGCGCAGCTCGGCGCCGGGAACCACGGCATTCACGAGACCCCACCGCAGCATCGTGGCGGCATCGTAGTGGCGGCACAGATACCAGACCTCGCGCGCGCGTTTGTCGCCGAGGATGCGCGCCAGGTACGCGCTGCCGAAGCCGGCGTCGAAGGAGCCGACGCGCGGCCCCGCCTGGCCGAAGCGCGCATGGTCGGCGGCGATGCTGAGATCGCAGACGACGTGCAGCACGTGCCCACCGCCGATCGCGAGTCCGTTGATCGCCGCGATCACCGGCTTCGGAACGTCGCGGAGCACCCGGTGCAAGGTCTCGACCTCGAAGAGGCCGGATTCCGACGGCCCGTAGTCGCCGGTTTCCTCGCGCTGCTTCTGGTCGCCGCCCACGCAGAACGCGCGCTCACCGGCGCCGGTCAGCGCGAGCACGCCGACGGAAGGATTCGCCCACGCTGCCTTCACGCAGCGGATCAGCTCGTCGACCGTGTGGGCGCGGAATGCGTTCAGCCGCTCCGGACGGTCGATCGTGATCCACGCGAGACCGCGGTCGACCTCGTAGCGGACGTCGGTGAGCTGTACCGGATCCAATCGTTCCTCCGCATGCCCGTCAGCGAGCGATCAGTCGCAGCACGACATCGAGGGCCTCGTTCAGCTCGGCCTCGGGGATATCGAGTGCCGGGAACAGCCGCAGCACGTTGCCGGCCGTGACGTTCACGAGCACACCGCCTTCGAGGGCGCGCTGCGAGAGCGTCGCCGCCACCTCGAGATCGCGCACCTCCATGCCGAGCAACAGCCCTCGACCGCGCACCTCGCCGGCGTGGTCCGGGTGCTTCGCGGCGAACTCCTGCAGTCGCCCGAGCGTTCGCTCGCCGAGTTCCGCCGCGCGCTCCACGAGTCCTTCTTCGGCGATCACACGCAGAACGGTGTTGGCCGCAGTGCAGGCCAGGGGGTTCCCCGCGTAGGTCCCGCCATGGTCCCCGGTCGACACGGTCTTGGCGACGTCCTCGCTGCACAGGAACCCGGCGATCGGGAAGCCGCCGCCGAGTCCCTTGCCGAGGGTGACGATGTCCGGCACCACTGGACCGCCGTTCGGAAGCTGCGCGTGCTCGAGCGCGAGCCAGCGGCCGGTGCGCCCGATGCCGGTCTGGATCTCGTCGAAGATCAGCAGCGCTCCGGCCGCGCGGGTTCGCTCGCGCAGTCCGGCCAGGTAGCCGGGCGGCGGCACGTGGACGCCGCCCTCGCCCTGGATCGGCTCGACGACGAACGCCGCGGTGTTCTCGTCGATCGCGTGCGCAGCGGCGTCGAGATCGCCGAACGGGACGAAACAGCCCTCGGTCAGGATGCGCTGATACGGAGATCGGTGCTTGTCCTGCCCGATGATCGCGAGCGCGCCCAGCGTGCGGCCGTGGAAGCTCCCCGTCGTGGAGACGAAGTTCGGGCGGCCGGTGGCCCGGTGCGCGAGCTTGAGCGCGCCGTCCATCGCTTCGGCACCGGAGTTGACGAAGAACGTGCGCGTCAGCGCGTCCGGCACGACGGCGAGCAGCCGCTCGGCCAGGTCGAGCTGCGGCAGCGTGTAGAAGAGATTGGTCGTCTGCATCAGCCGGCCCGCCTGCTCGGCGATCGCCGCCACCAGTGCCGGGTGCGAGTGACCGATGGCGGTGACGCCCCAGCCCCCGGTGAGATCCACGTACTCGCGGCCCTCGACGTCGCGGACGCGGCAGCCGCGGCCCTCGACGAGCGCCACCGGCAAGCGCTTCACGACGGGCAGGAACACGCGCGATTCGCGCGCGACGACGGATTCGAAGCGTTGGCTCATCGGCCGGAGGTCCTCCGCGCGGGCGCCGGGCGGCGACGCGTCGGC
>CAYOHN010000452.1:0-2666 GCA_964403735.1 uncultured Spirochaetales bacterium
GTGGCTCGCGCTCGACGGGACGCGGATCTTCACCGCAAACGGCTTCCAGGGCCAGTACATCGTCGTCGATCCGGAGCGGGATCTCGTCCTGGTGCGCCTCGGGGTTTCGACGCCGGCGCAGCGGGCGGCCGTCGTCCACGGCCTGCGCTCGATCGTCGACGCGTTCCCGGTGGGTCGGTAGAGGGCGGCCTCGCCGGCGTGAGATCCCGCTCAACCGCGGCACACGAACGGACGATCCACCCCGGAACGACTCCGCGGGGTGACGCGACGCGATGAGCCACTACGAACGTTTTGCCGTACTTTTCGACCCGGAAGGGACCGGCCTCGGCGTCGAGGCGCTGGGCCTGATCGAGCGCGGCATCGACCCGCTCTACGCGAAGGATCTCGACGAGGCCCTCGCGCTCGCGGACCAGGAGGAGGAGCGCGTCGGAGCCTTCGTGCTGCCCGGCACGCTCGCGCCGGCGCTGCTCGAGGATGCGCTCGCGCGCGCCACGCCGCTGCTCTGGGCTGGAGCGGCCGCAGTTCTCGTCGTCGCGCCGCCGCGTGATCGCGCACTGCTGCGGGCGCTGCGCGATCGCGGGATCCGCTGGGTGCTATTCGCTCCCTACGAGCCGGAGGAGCTTCGTTTCGCCGTCGCCGCGGCGTTGTGCAGTGAGGACGATCTCGATCCGCGCGGCGGCCTGCGCGTCCCGATCCGCCTGGATGCAACCGTCGTGACCGCCGGCGAGCGGCGCCACGGCCAGATCCGGAACCTTTCGCTCGGCGGCGCGTACGTCGCGCTGGCCGAGCCCCCGGCCGAAGGGACCCGGATCGTCTTGGAGACATCGCTCGGGGAACACGCCGTGCGCCTCGCGGCGTGCGTTCGACACAGCCTTCCCGCGGCGGCGCCGGGCCGCGCCGAAACGGTGCCGGGCATCGGGGTCCAGTATCAGCTCCCCGCCGAGTCGGAGCTGCGCCTGCTCGAGGACTTCCTCCGCGAGCGCATACATTCGTTCCGGCTGGGATAGCCACGCGGGAACCAGCGGGCTGGCCAGCCGGCGGCCGAGCCGCCACCCTGCTGCCGTGCGCGCGGTGCTCTTCGACTTCGACTACACGCTGGCGGACTCCTCGGACGCCATCGTCGAATGCTTCGGCGCGGGCCTCGCGGCGCTCGGGCTGCCGGCGGCAGCGCCCGACGCGATCCGGCGGACGATCGGCCTGCCGCTCCCCGAAGCGCTGCGCGCGCTGCACGGGATCGAGGACAGTATCCTCGCCGAACGCTTCCGGGCGGGCTTCCACGCGCTGGCTGAGCGCATCATGCACGAGCGCACGCGGATCTTCGCGCCGGTCGCGGACGTGCTCGCGGGGATGCGCGACGCCGGGCTCGCGACGGCGATCTGTTCGACGAAGCGACGCGACCAGATCGAGCGGATCCTCGCCCGCCACGCGCTCGGCGATCACTTCGATGCGATCATCGGCGGCGAAGACGTGCCACGGCACAAGCCGGCGCCGGACGCCCTGCTGCTCGCGCTCGCCCGGCTCGGCGTCGAACCGGAGCGCGCACTCTACATCGGCGACCACCGCGTCGACGCCGAGGCCGCATCGCAGGCAGGGATCGAGTTCGTCGCGGTACTGTCCGGTCCGTCGCCACGCGCAGACTTCGCCGACCACACCGTGCGCGCGTTCCTCGGCTCGGTAGCCGACCTGCCGGCGCTGCTGGCGGCGCGCTGACGAACACGCTCATCAGAACTCGAACGTCCAGATCACGTCGCCGACCTCCTGCGCCGCGATGATGTCGAGCCATCCCAGCGCGAGCTCGTCGACTACGAGGGGCACCGCCAAGAACTCCCCGCGCAGTGCCGGCGCAAGCCGTGCGCCGCTCGCGCAATCGCCGCGATGTGTCGTCGGGCGCATCGAAAGGCGGAGAGTCACGGTTCGTACCGGGAAGGCGGAGCCCCCGAGCATCGGCTCAGTGCGCCTGCGCGAGCCGTTCCCCGATCGCCGCCAGCGCGCTCGCACCCGAACCCAAGGTGAGCTCGATCTGTCGCGCCCACAGGTAGTAGCGATGCACCGGATAATCGACGTCGACGCCGATGCCGCCGTGCAAGTGCATCGCCGCATACGCAACTGCGTGTCCAGCCTCGCCGGCGAAGACCTTCGCGACCTGGACCGCGTCGGTCGCCAGCTCGTCGCTGGACACCGGACGCTGCGCCGGACCCGGCGAACCGCGCGACAACAGGTACGCCGCCTGGAGCGCCACCAGGCGCATCGACTCGAGATCGCAGTAGGCATCCGCGGCGCGCGTGTGGACGGCCTGGAAGCTGCCGATCGGGCGTTCGAATTGCTGACGCTGCGCGGCGTAGCTGGCGGTGATGCGCAGCGCCTTGTCGGCGACCCCCACCTGCATCGCGCACAAACCGGCGAGTGCGCGCTCGACGGTCCATTGCAGCGCCGTCCGGCCACCGTCGAGCGAGCCGACGACGTCTTCGGCGGCGACGCGGACGCCGTCGAGCGTCAGCCACGCCTGCACCGAGCGATCCGTCACGAGCTGGCGTTCCTGTCGGACACCGGCACCGCGCGGGTCGATCAGGAACAGGCCCACGCGTCCGTCGTTCGTCTCGGCCGGGACCAGCACGCGCTCGGCCACGTGTGCGGCCGGCACGCAGAACTTGGCGCCGTCGAGCCGC
>CAYOHN010000453.1:0-2630 GCA_964403735.1 uncultured Spirochaetales bacterium
GCGGGCGCGACGCCCATGCCCCGGAGCCCGAAGCGGATCGTCACCGGGCTCGACACCGTGGCGCCGTCGGCCGGCGAGAGGATGTACAGCTTGGCGTCGGCCGGGCGCGGGGTTCGCGGCAGGTCGGGCGCGGCGGCGGAGGCTGCGTGGTCGTGCTGGGCTTCCGACTGGGCGCGAGCCGTGGGCGGGCTTGCGAGCAGCAGGAGCCCTGCCGCGGCCGAGAACGAGATCCGAGCGAGGACGGGGACGGACATGAACTCTCCTTTCACGGGACCCCCAGGTTAGCCTGGATTCCATTCGCCTGGTCCGCGCGAGGCGGATCTCATCGATCCGGGAATCGAGGAGTCGCCGCAGCATGAGCATTCGCCGCCGCATCGAGCCGTGGTTCGTCGCCGCATTGACGAGCGATGCGTTGCGGGAGGCCCGCCGCAACGCGGCCGAGCTGCGACGCAAACTCACGCGCGCGCCGCATCGGGTGCTGTATTTCTATCAGGTCGACGATCCGTACTCGCATCTCGGCGCCCAGGTTCTCGCGCGCTTCGCTGCGCGCTGGGCGATCGAAGTGGATCCGATCCTGGTCGGTGCGCCACCCGATGACGCGGCGCCCGATCGCGACCGGCTCGAAGCGTTCGCGCGCAAGGACGCCGCGGATGTCGCGCCGGGCTACGGGCTGTCGTTTCCGGCAGAGGCGGTGGTGCCGACCCCGGCCTTCGTGGCGAAGGCGGAGCGCGTTCTTGCCGGGTTGTCGCCAGAGCAGTTCGTGACGTGGGCGCCGCGCGTCGGGGACGCGCTCTGGCGTGGCGATGGTGCGGCCCTCGAAACGCTCGCGCGGAACTCGACACCGGTCTCGGAAGCGGCCGCGCGTGCCGCCGTCGAGGACGGAACCGCACTGCGTCGCCGCCTCGGTCACTATCTCGGCGGCATGTTCTACTACGGCGGCGAGTGGTATTGGGGCGTCGACCGGCTCGGCTATCTCGAGGAGCGGCTCGACCGCCTCGGTCTGGCGCGCGGCCCGGACCGCCAACCGCTCGTGACGCCTCCCCGCGCGCCCGAAAGCAAGCCGGCCGCGAGCGCGAAGGTCGAGCTCGAGTTCTTCTGCTCGCTTCGCAGTCCCTACACGTACATCGCGATGGAGCGGGTCTTCGCGCTTCCGCGCCGGCTGCCCGTCGAAATCGTGTTGCGTCCGGTCCTGCCGATGGTGATGCGCGGCCTCCCGGTGCCCGCCGCGAAGCGCATGTACATCGTGCTCGATACCCGGCGCGAGGCCCAACGCGCTGGCGTTCCCTTCGGTCGCGTCTGTGACCCCGTCGGTCGTCCGGTCGAGCGCGCCTTCGAACTCTATCCCTGGGCGCGCGAACGCGGCCGCGCCGGCGAATTCCTGCACGCCTTCGCGCGGGCGGCGTTCGCCGAAGGCATCGATACCGGCACTGACGCCGGTCTGCGCTTCGTCGTCGAGCGCGCGGGGCTGTCGTGGGCCGAGGCGCTCGCCCAGCAGGCGGTCGATCGCGGCTGGCGCGAGGAGCTCGAAGCCAACCGCCAGGCGCTGCTCGCACTCGGACTGTGGGGCGTGCCGAGCTTCCGACTCGTCGGCCGCCCGGGGGAACCGGACTACTGCACGTGGGGGCAGGATCGCCTCTGGCGCGTCGAGGAGGAGATCCGCGACCGGCTCGACCGAGACTGAATCATGCGGTCGAACGCGGCCCGGGTATCGCCCGCAGCTCGAAGTCGGCGAAGTCCGGGCGGCGCGTCCGCCACCAGTACTCGGTCGTGAAGCCCTTCCAGTTGTTCGTGATCTTCCCGGACGCCGTTTTGTACCAACTGCCGCAGCCGGCGGACCACGAGGTCTTCGCGAGCGCGTGCTGCAGCTCGGCATTGGAGCGCAGCATCGCCGGACGACGCACGTCCAGCCACGCGGCGTCCCGTCGCTCGAGTTCCCGGACGCAGTGGACGATGTAGCGGGCCTGGCTCTCGATCATGAACAGGATCGAGTTGTGTCCGAGGTTGGTGTTGGGTCCGTAGAGAAGAAAGAGGTTCGGGAAGCCCGCGACGGAGATTCCCAGGTGGGCCTCGGCGCCATTCTTCCAGACGTCGCGCAGTTTCGCGCCGCCGCGGCCCTCGACCTCGAGCGGAGCGAGAAAGCTGGTCGTGTCGAAGCCCGTCGCAAGGACGATCGCGTCGACGTCCCGCGCGACACCGTCGTCCGTCGTGAGCCCCGTCGCGTCGATGCGGTCGATCGGCGTCGTCACCAGCTCGACGTTGGGCCTAACCATCGCCTGGTAGTAGTCGTCGGAGATCAGCAGACGCTTGCAGCCGACCGGGTAGTCCGGGGTCAACGCCTCACGCAGGGCGGGATCGGGCACCATCGCGTGCAGGTACTGGAGCGCCCCTTCGCGGATCTTGCGCGACAGCCAGGTGTCCGGCGTGAACGCGAACCAGTTGAGTTCGAGGCGCAGCCAGATCCACGCGCGGTAG
Organism: uncultured Spirochaetales bacterium; assembly: GCA_964403735.1. GTDB lineage: Bacteria > Myxococcota_A > UBA9160 > UBA9160 > PR03 > CAADGG01. Next base: position 2,473 of record CAYOHN010000453.1, read on the forward strand.
AGTCGTTCGAGACCCGGCACATGAGCGAAGGCCCATTGCTCGCGTTCGGTGTAGGCGCGGTCCCAGCGCGGGATCACATAGTTGGGGCTGCGCTGGAAGACGAACAACTGTTCGACTTCGGGGGCGATCCGGGGGATGAACTGGAGCGCGCTCGCGGC
>CAYOHN010000454.1:0-2621 GCA_964403735.1 uncultured Spirochaetales bacterium
GCGTCTTCCGACACGCCTGCCACCGCGTGCTCCCCCGCGGCCTCCCCTGCGTCCGCATCCGGATCCTCCCCCGCATCCGGTGCCACATCCGCCCCCGCGGCCTCGCGAAGCGCCGCGCGCATCCTCGGCGTGCTCAACCTCTCGCCCGAGTCGATGGTGACGGAGTCGATCGCGCGGACTGAAGACGAGATCCGGGAGCGGGGCCGGCTGCTCGCTCGCGAGGGCGCCGACTACGTCGACCTTGGCGGGCGCTCGATCACGCCCGACGCGACGACCGTCTCCGACGAAGAGGAGCAGGCACGACTGCGGCCGGCCCTCGCCCTGCTCGAGAAGGAAGGACTGCGCGTCTCCGTCGACACCTGGAGCCCCGCCACGGCACGGTGCGCGATCGAGTGGGGCGCCGATGCATTGAACTTCACGGGCGCGCAGCTGGACGGGGGCCTACTCGACCTGCTCGCGGCGCGCGGGACGCTTCTCTTTCTTACCTTCATGCCCTACGGCGATGCCTACGCCATGCGCACTGCGGCGCCGGCCCCGATCGGCCTGCCGGCCATCCTCGACCACCTCGGCCCCCGCGTCGAGGAGGCCCGGCGCGCGGGGGTCGCCGAGATCGTCGTCGATCCCAATCTGGGCATCGTGCATCCCGCGACTGACGACCTCACGAAGATCCACCAGCAGCTCGAGATCGTCTGGCGCCTCCCGGAGCTGCGAGCGCTCGGCTGCCCGATCCTCCTCTACGCGGCCCGCAAGCCCGAACGTCTCGCGCGCATCATGATGGCCTCGGCGATCGTCCATGCCGGCCCGGACTACATCCGCACCCATACGCCCGGGATGATCGGAAAGCTCCGGCATGTCCGGACCTGATTTTTCGGAGGACGACGCGCCGGGGACGCCGGGCACGCAGACGGAGGCCGCTGCCGACGCATCCGCCGGCGCCCCGCCCGCCCCGCCCGCGCGAATCGACCTCCGCGGCCGACGCGCGCTCGTGACGGGCGCCGCACGGCGAAACGGCCGGGCCCTCGCTCTCGCACTCGCCGCCGCCGGGGCCGACGTCGCGGTCCATTGCCACGAGAGCCGCGACGAGGCGCAGGCCGTCGTCGACGAGATCCGCCGCCTCGGACGGGAGAGCGTGCGCCTCGAAGCCGATCTGCGCGACCCGACCGCAACCGCGCACACCGTGACCCAGGCCGCCGCGGCGCTCGGCGGTCTCGAGATCCTCGTGAACAACGTCGGCACGATCGTCTGGAAGCGCTTCGAGGAGCATACGGCCGAAGACTGGCGCGCGTGTCTCGATGGCACCCTCTTCGCGACGCTCCATGCGACCCGAGCAGCGCTGCCCTTCATGCGCGAGACGGGCTTCGGCCGCATCGTCAACATCCTCGACGCCGACGCCGATGCCCAGGATCCCGTGCCCTACGCGAGCGCCTACAAGATCGGCAAGCGCGCGACCTGGACACTGACCAGGACCCTCGCCGTCAGCGAGGCACCCCACGGCATCACGGTGAACGCGGTCTCGCCGGGGACACTCGAGGACTCGCCCCGAAAGCCGCCGCTCGAGCGGATACCCGCCGGCCGCTATGGACGCTACGACGACGTCGCGGCCGCCGTCCTCTTCCTCGCGAGCGACGCGGCGGCGTACGTGAACGGAAGCCAGATCAAGGTCTCCGGCGGATACCTGGTCTGACACGGCCCGAGGGTCTGAAAGACACCGACGCGCTCTCAGGCCGCGAGGAAGCGGTCGACGCAGGCCGACAGCCCCGGCGCATCGTCGAGCATCACGCCGTGACCAGCGCTCGCGAGCCTCTCGAGGCGTCCGTCGGCGAGCGTCTCCTCGACCATCCGGCGCGCGACCGGCTCAGCGAGCACGGCGGAGAGACCGCCGCGCACGACGAGCGTCGGACAGCCCAGCCGCCCCAGCGCCTCCCACAGCAACGCCTCTCGGACTTCGAGACCGAGCGATCCCCCGGACAGGACGGCCGGATCAAGCCGCGGCTCGAAGCGGCCATCGAGGCGGCGGACGAGCATGGAACGCGCCAGACCGGCGATCGTCCCGGGATCGGCCAACGGATGCAGCCGCAGCAGATGACGATGATAGGCGTCGACGGTCTCGAAGCTGCCGGGCCCCCGGCCGAAGGAGCGGCCGATCTCGAGCATCGCCTCCAGCGCAAGCGCCGGTCCGGTATCGACGAGCACGAGGGATTCGACCCGCTCCGGATGCGCGGCCGCGAAGAGGATCGCCGCCTGGCCGCCCAGCGAGTGGGCGATCACGCTCACGCGCGGAAGCTCGAGCCGGTCGAGGGTCACAGGCAGATCGCCGGCGATGGCTCGCACATCGTAGTCGCCCTGGGGCGACCAGTCCGAGCGCCCATGCCCGCGCAGGTCGACGGCAATCGGTCGCAGAGCCGGATCGAGCCCCTCGGCGAGCGCCGCCCACACGCTCCGGTCGTGGCCGAATCCGTGCACGCAGAGCAGCGGACGGCCACGACCCCGCGGATCCCATGATGCCAGCGGGAGCGCCCCGACTTCGTCAGACATTCCGAGCTCTCCGCGCGGACCTGGGACCCTGAGCCTCGTCCAGGCGCGCCAGAAGGGTGTCCGCGACCTCCGCGATCGACGGCCTC
>CAYOHN010000455.1:0-2609 GCA_964403735.1 uncultured Spirochaetales bacterium
GGCCAGGACGACCTGCCCCCGGCGAGTATCCCGGAGCGTGTGCGAGCGCGCCTGCGAGTCGGCCGCTCCACGCACACGCTCGAACAGGCGCGCGCCGCGTGCGAAGAGCCGGTGGACTACGTGGCCTTTGGCCCCGTATTCGGCACGATGTCGAAGGACTCGCCGTACGAGGCCCGGGGGCTCGAAGCGCTCGCGGCCGTCGTGCAACTCGTGGCGCCGCGGCCCTGCGTGGCGATCGGCGGGATCGACGTCGGACGCGTGTCAGAGACGCTGCGCGCCGGCGCTTCGGCCCTGTGCGTGCTCTCGGCAATCGCGGGCGCTCCGGACATGGAGCGCGCCGCGCGCGCGCTGGTCGCCGCGATCGCCGAGGCCGGCGACGTCGCGCGAGCCCCCCGATGAACGACCTCGGCGCGCGCGCGCTGTCGGCCGTCGGCATCGCGGCGATCGTCGCGATCGCGTGGGCGTTCTCGACGAACCGCCGGCTGCTGCCGTGGCGAACCGTCGGCTGGGGACTCGGACTCCAATTCGCCGTGGCGCTGCTGCTGCTCGCGAGTCCGGCGGGGCGCGGGGTCTTCGTCGCCGCGAGCGCTGCCGTCGCGGCACTCACCGGCTACACGCAGATCGGCGCGCGCTTCGTCTTCGGTCCGCTCGTCGACGTCGGCTTCTCGTTCGCGCTGCACGTGCTGCCGGTGATCATCTTCATGGGCAGCCTCTTCGCGGTCCTGTTCCACGTGGGTGTCGTCCAGCAGGTGGTGCGGCTGATCGCGCGCGGACTCGAACGGACGCTCGGAACCAGCGGCGCCGAGAGCCTCGCCGCCGCGGCCAACATCTTCGTCGGGATGGCCGAGGCGCCGCTGCTGGTGCGCCCCTACGTCGAACGCATGACGCGCTCGGAGCTGTTCGCCGTGATGACGACCGGCATGGCGACGGTGGCCGGCTCGGTGCTGGTGGTCTACGCGGGCATGCTCGGCGAGGGCTACGCCGGACATCTCGTCACCGCGAGCCTGCTCGCCGCGCCGGGCGGCTTGCTACTCGCCAAAGTCATGGTCCCCGAGACGGAGACGCCGCTGACGTCCGGTGCCGTGCGCGCCGACGTCGAGCGACCCGGCCGCAACCTGATCGACGCCGCCGCGATCGGTGCGCTGTCCGGCTTGCGCCTCGCGGCCTACGTCGGCGCGATGCTGCTGGCGTTCGTCGCGCTGATCGCCGTCGCCAACGACGGGCTCGCCGCGGTCGGCACTCTGGTCGGTATCGATGGGCTGAGCTTCCAGCGCGTACTCGGCTGGGCATTCGCGCCGCTCGCCGTGCTGATCGGGATCCCGCCCGCCGACGCGCTGACGGTCGGCAGCCTGCTCGGCATCAAGACCGTGCTGAACGAGTTCCTCGCGTATCAGGAGCTCGCGACGCTCGTCGCCGACGGCGCTCTCGCGCCGCGCTCCGCCGTGCTCACGAGCTATGCGCTATGCGGCTTCGCGAACTTCGGCTCGCTGGCCATCCTGCTGGGCGGCCTCGGCGCCATCGCGCCGTCGCGCCGCGGCGACATCGCCGCGCTCGGCCTGCGCTCGATCCTCGCCGGCACGCTCGCGACACTGCTGGCGGCGGCGTGGGCCGGCGTGCTTCTATAGGCGCCGATGATGTTCCGATCCGTCGGCCGCCTGTTGCTGGAGTTGCTGTCGAGAGCGCGCTTCCCGGTGACGATGCTCGTCGCGTTCGCGACGAGCATCTGGTCCGCAACCCTCGCGTCCGGTGAGCTCGACACGACGGATGCTGCGAGGGACCCGGTTTCGGTCTCGTTCCTCACCTACAACACCCACGGCCTGCCCGCGTGGATCGCCCGCGACGACCCCGAAGCGCGCTTCCCGATCCTGCTCGCCAAAGCCGAGCGCTTCGACGTGGTGCTGCTGCAAGAGGACTTCGCGTACCAGAGCCTCGTCGATCGGCACCATCGGCACGCGGAGCTCGTGCGCGGAAACGGCCCGCAGCGCCGCTGGCCGGGCTTCTTCCAGGGCGCCGGCCTGACGCTGTTGACCAATCTGGAACTCGTCGACGCCGCCCTGCGCGCTCCCTACCAGAGCTGCCACGGATGGCTCACCGCGGCGAGCGACTGCTTCGGCAACAAGGGCTTCCTGATGCAGCGCCTCCGGCTTCCGAACGGCGCCGAGATCGACGCGTGGAACACGCATCTGGAGGCCGATCCGGGAGAACCCGATCACGCCGTGCGCCGGCAGCAGCTGGAACTCCTCGCCGGTGCCATCGAGGAGCACAGCGCCGAGCGTCCGGTCGTCATCGGCGGCGACTTCAACCTGCACTGGGACCACGAGCGCGATCGCGCGATGCTGGAGCGCTGGATGACGCGCCTCGGGCTGACGCTCGGAGCGATGACACCCGCCGAGAGCTGGGACAAGCGTCTCGACTACCTGTTCTTCCGAAGCGCTCCGGACAGGACACTCGAGCTTCGCGACGGCGGCCTGCTGTGCGACTTCATCGGCCCGCTCGGCGCCCCGCTCTCGGACCACCCCGCAATCTTCGCCACCTTCGACGTCCGCTGAGATCGCGCGCGTCAAGAAAGGGGCCGGGTTGGATTCGTCAACTTTTCCCGAACGGGAAAA
>CAYOHN010000456.1:0-2597 GCA_964403735.1 uncultured Spirochaetales bacterium
CGGCAAGGGCATGCGCCTGGTGCGGGACGAGAAGGATCTGGCCGGGGCGATCGCGCGCGCCCGATCCGAGGCGAAGAGTTCGTTCGGCGACGACTCGCTCTACGTCGAGAAGTTCGTCGAGGAACCGCGCCACATCGAGATCCAGATCCTCGCCGACACGCAGGGCCACTGCGTGCACCTGTTCGAGCGCGAATGCTCGATCCAGCGCCGACACCAGAAAGTGATCGAGGAAGCGCCCGGCAACCGGATCAGCCCGGAGCTGCGCGCGAAGATGGGCGAAGCCGCCGTCGCCGCGGCGAAAGCCGTGCAATACGTCGGCGCGGGCACCTGTGAGTTCCTGGTCGACAAGCACGACCGGTTCTACTTCCTCGAGATGAATACCCGCGTGCAGGTCGAGCACGCGATCACCGAGATGATCACCGGCATCGACATCGTGAAGACGATGATCCGGGTGGCGTTCGGCGAGCCGCTGCCGTTCCGACAGGAAGACCTTTCGATCAGCGGGCACGCGATCGAGGCGCGGGTCTACGCCGAGGATGCCGACAACAACTTCGTTCCGTCGCCCGGGGACGTTCTGGTCTATCGCCCAGCTGCCGGGCCGGGGATCCGAGTCGACAGCGGCGTCTACCAGGGCGCGCGCGTCACCGTCTTCTACGACCCGATGGTCGCCAAGCTGGTGGTCTGGGGCCGCGATCGCGCGGAGGCGATCGAGCGCCTGCGCCGAGCACTCCGCGAGTTCCTCGTGAAGGGGATCAAGACGTCGATCCCGTTTCACCAGAAGGTCGTGGAGCATCCCGTCTTCCTGTCGGGCAAGTACGACACCGGCTTCATCGATGAGCATCTGGGGGGCGGCAAGGGCGATCCGCGACCCGAGAGCGACGACAGCCGCGAGGCGCGGCGCGTGGCCTTTCTGATGGCCGCGATCGCCGCCTATCAGCGCGACAAGGCGCGCGCCGCCGTCGCCTCGGCCGTGGCGGCGGGATCCGGCGGCGGAGATCCGTGGAAACAGTTCGGCCGTCGCTCGCAGATGCGGGGAGGTCTGCGGTGAAGTTCGAAGTGTCCGAGAAGGGTGGCGAGACGCGGACCGTCGGTCTCGAAGAGCTCGCCGAGAACCACTTCGCCGTCACGATCGACGGGACCACCGTGGACGTCGACGTCGCCCGCAGCGGCCGGATGGTCTACTCGATCATCGAGAATGGCAGGCAGTTCGAGGTGGTCGTCGACGAGCAGGGTGCGCGCGGCTTCGACGTCCTGGTGGGTGGCCAACTGCTGCATCTCGAGGCCTACGACGAACGCTCGAAGCTGCTGGCCGCCTCCGCCAAGGCGGTGATCGCCGGACCGCAGCGGGTCGAGGCGGAGATGCCCGGCAAGGTCGTGAAGATCATCTCGCCGGCCGGCACGACGGTTCAGGAAGGCCAGGGCGTGCTGATCCTCGAAGCGATGAAAATGGAGAACGAGCTCGAGTCTCCGATCGACGGGGTCTTGACAGAGATCAGCGTCGCCGAGGGACAGACCGTCGAGAGCGGTGCGCAGCTCTTCGTCGTCACACCGCCGGAGTCGGCCGCCGGCGAGGGATCGGGCGCCTGACCCGCCCGGTCCTGTTCGACACGGATATCGGGAGCGACGTCGACGACGCGCTCGCGCTCGGCGTGCTGCTGGCCGAGGCAGAGGCTCTCGATCTCGTCGCCGTGACGACGGTGGCCGGCGACACGCGACTGCGTGCGCGCATCGCCGCGCGCCTGCTCGGCGCCGCCGGGTTTCGCACTGTCGAGGTGTGCGCGGGCGACGAGGCGCCGCTGCTGCGCGCCCGCGACCGCTTCGTCTGGTTCGGCCACGAGGGCCGCGGTCTTCCGGACGCGCCGGATGCGATCCTGTCCGACGAGCCCGCCGCCCAGCGCATCGCCCGCGCGGCGCACGAATCCCCGGGGCTCGAGCTGGTCGCCGTCGGCCCCATGACCAATCTGGCGCGGGCGCTCGCGCTCGATCCCAAGCTGCCGGAGCGCGTCGCCGCGCTGTGGATCATGGGGGGGCACGTGCGCAGTGTCCGGCTCGGCGATCGCGAGCTCCCGCACGGCATCGACTACAACCTGTGCTCGGATCCCGAGGCGACGATGGCGGTGCTCGGCGCCGGCTTCCGCACGACGCTCGTCACCGCCGACGTGACGCTGCGCACGTGGATGGGGCCCGCCGACGTCGCGCGGCTCGAGGCCGCTCCGGGAACCTTCGCGCGCGCACTCGGCGAGATGCTGCGCGTCTGGTCCGGTGCGCAGAAGAAGCTGTTCACCGCGTGGGGCGCCGAGGAGCCCGCGGACTTCGCCGCGTTCCTCCACGACCCGCTGACCGCCCTCGCAGTGGTCGACGCGTCGCCGCTGCAGCTCGAGACGCTGCGCATCGTGCCGACCATCGAGCGCGGCACCCTGCGCACCATCGAGGCCCCACCGGGCAGCGACCTCGGCAGCGAGATGCACGTCGCCACCGGCGTCGACGCGCAAGCCGCCCGCGAAGCCATCGTCACCCGCCTCGCCCAGCTCTGACGTCAAGAAAGGGGCCGGGTTCGTTCGTCAACTTTTCCGGAGGAAAAGTTGACGAACGAACCC
>CAYOHN010000457.1:0-2594 GCA_964403735.1 uncultured Spirochaetales bacterium
GATTTTCGATTGACTTCGCCAGATCCCGATGGTGTACTCGCCTTACCGAATTGAAGTGCCAGTCCGTTTTCGTGGGACTCTTTTCTCGTTCCGGAGTCGTGCTGGATCCGTCGCGATCGCCCCACCCGAGCAGCGAACGGTGGCCCGAGCGTCCCTGCCCAGGAGTCGATGCGATGGCCCGCGCCGCCCGCGACTGGTCCTCCCGCCGGGGTATCGTCCTCGCCGGCATCGTGCTCGCCGCACTCGCGGCGGATCCGGCACGCGCTTCCTTCACTGACGTCACGCCCGCGGCGGGGCTTTCGTACGCACAGTTCGATCCGCCCGAGCCGCCGGGTTGCTTCCTCGATCCCCTGAGCGTCCTGTGCGAGGCCGAGTGGCTGACCGGCGGCGCTGCGACGGCCGACGTCGACGGCGATGGTTGGCCGGACCTCTACGTGACTCGTCTCGACGCTCCGGACATCCTGTTCCGCAACCGCGGCGATGGCACTTTCGAAGACGTGACCGCGGCGGCCGGACTCACCGTCTTCGATCTCCAATCGAATGGAGTCGGCTTCGCCGACATCGACAACGATGGCGACGCGGATCTCTACGTGCTCACGCTCGGTTCCGCGGGTGATTCGGTGAATTCCCGCTTCTATCTCTTCATCAACGACGGAACCGGTCAGTTCAGCGAAGAGGCCGTTCTGCGCGGCGCCGACGTCGGCTCGACTGCGCGACGCGGAGGGGTCAGCGTCGCGTTCGGAGACTATGACCGCGATGGCTGGATCGACCTGTACACGACGGAATGGCTGGTCGGTTCGACATCGACCGCACCTCACAGCCGGCTGCTCCGCAACCTCGGTGCGGGAGCGCCGGGCCATTTCGAGGACACGACGATCGCCGCTGGCGTCGAGATCGACCGCGATCCCGGCTGTCTCTCCGGCCTCCAGGACTGCTTCGCGTTCGGCTTCGCTCCTGCCTTCGTCGATCTCGACGGCGATGGCTGGGTGGATCTGGCGATCGCCGCGGACTTCGGGACGAGCCTGCTGTTCTGGAACGACGGGGACGGGACCTTCAGCGAGGGAACCGCAGCGGCCGGCGTCGGGACCGATGAGAACGGCATGGGATCGGCGTTCGGCGACTTCGACGGGGATGGGAAGCTCGACTGGTTCGTGACCTCCATCTTCGATCCCGACGAGACGTGTCAGTTGGAGGGCTGCGGCTGGGGCAACTCGGGCAACCGCCTCTACCGGAACGAAGGCGGACGCGTCTTCAGCGACGCGACGGACGCAGCCGGGGTGCGCGATGGTGGCTGGGGCTGGGGAACGGTCTTCTTCGACGCGGACAACGATGGCGGCCTGGACCTCGTGATGACCAACGGCGTCGACTTTCCGCAGACGACCATCGACGCGCCGTTCGAGAACGATGTCATGCGCTTCTGGGAGAACGATGGCGCTGGCGTCATGACGGAGAACGCGGCCGGAGTCGGCTTCACCGATACCGGCTCCGGCAAGGGTCTGCTCGCATTCGACTACGACCTCGACGGGGATCTCGACATCTTCCTCGTGAACAACCTGTCGGGCGGAGTCCTCTACCGCAACGACCAGACGACCGGACACCACTGGTTGCGCGTACAGGTGGAAGGAGGCGCGGGCGTCAACCGCGACGCCATCGGTGCCGTCGTGACACTGCAAGCGGTCGAGGGCGGACCCGTACAGGTCCGTCAGATCGGCGCGTCGAGTCACTTCCTCGGGGAGAGCGAGCGGGTCGCGCACTTCGGCCTCGGCGCGCAGGCGGGTCCGGTCCATCAACTGACCGTGGAGTGGCCCGGGCATTCGGCGCGCGTCTATCAGGACGTGGCGGTCGACCAGGACCTCGTCGCGATTCCGCAGGCGCTCGAAGATAGCGACGACGACGGCGTACTCGACGGCGCCGACAACTGTCCGTTGCTCTCCAACTCGGACCAGCTCGACACCGACAGCGACGGGATCGGTGATGTTTGCGACGACCTGTGCGTCGGCGAGGTCACGACGCTGACCGGCGTCGCGCCGTCGTCGATCGTCAAGGGATCGCTGCTCGGGATCCTCGGCACCGGCTTCGGCCCGTCGTTCTACGTGGAGGTGGGGGGCGTCGCACTCGCTCCGACTTTCTCCGAGCCCGATTGGCTCGTGCAGATCCCCCTCGGGTCCGCTCTGTCGCTGGGCCCGCACCCGGTGACGGTCGTGAACCCGGAAGGCTGCCGGTCCCAGGAGGACGTGACCGTGGAAATCCTGCCGCGTCCGCCGCGTGCCTGTGGGCTCTTCGGCATCGAATCGCTGTTGCTGCTCGGACTGCTGGGCAGGAAGCAGCACCGGCGGCGGTTCGGCCCGCGCGGAATACCGGGCGGCCTACAGCGGTAGATCGCCAGCCGCCGGACCCACGCTTCCCGTCTTGGCGTACGCCTCGATCGCGCGCTGCGCGATGCGCCACTGGTGGACCTCGTCGGCTCCATCGGCGAAGCGCGCCCAGCGCGCCTGCTGCGCCATCTGCGCGAGCGGCGTGTCGGTCGAGTAGCCGAGCGCGCCGTGCACCTGGATCGCCCGGTCGATGATCCGATTCAGCGCGCCGGCGACGAA
>CAYOHN010000458.1:0-2591 GCA_964403735.1 uncultured Spirochaetales bacterium
CTCGGGTTCGCTCGCGACATGATCTCCGTCCTCGGCCGGCTGTATCGGGGGACGCGGCGAGGCGCCGGCCGGCCCGCGACCGACCGCGATCGCGAGGTCATTGCCGTGCTGTGGGAGCGCGCGCAGGCGCAGATCACCGTCTCGCCGACGCGCTTCCTGTTCGACAGCATGGCCGGACTCGCACAGCTCGGGCACCTCGACCCGACGACGGTTCCGGGAGCCGGCGGCCTGTACGCCGGAGCGGTCGGAATCTTCGCGTACGGCGGCGTTTCGTTTGCGCTCGGACGGCGCTTCCTCGCCCACGCTCGCCCCCTCGTCGACGATCGGGACGTCCCGGAACGACTCGTGGTGCGGACGATGAACCTGCTGCAGACGGTCCTCGAGGGCGACTGGAGCGACGAGCACCGGATCGAGGAAACGCTCCTGGAGGAGGGGCTCCGATTCGGCCTTCTGTGGGAGGTGACGAACGCGCTGAACCTCGAAGGGCTGAAGCAGATCTATCGCGGCCAATGGGACGCGGGGGCCGTCTGCATCGAGCGGCTCGCAAAGCTCGCCGAGCAATACCAGCACACCCTCGCGGCCTCCGCGCAACACTTCCTGCAGGCGATCCTGCACATGGAGCGGCGTCGGCTCGGAGAGGCGCTCGCCGCCTTCGACCAGTACCTCGACGAACATCCCGAGCCGGCCTTCCGGGTCTCGGCACTCGGACACCGCGCCGTGGTGCAGTGGCTGTCCGGAGATCTCGAGGGAGCGCGGGCATCGATCGAACGCGGCGAACGACGGCTCGGGGAAGTGCGGCGCCCGCTTCCCTACCACGCCTCCAACTTCTTCCGGGCGCGGCAACTCCTCGACGTCGTCGCGCTCGAGGAATCGGGAGCGGCATCGTCGCGGGCAGCCCGCCGGCAAGCTGCGCGCAGCCGCCGGGTCGCGCTCCGCATCGCTTCGCGAGTCGCCTGGCGGGTCCCCGAAGTGCTGCGGACCGCCGGAACCGAGGCGTGGATCACCGGGCACCCACGCCGGGCGCGCACTTTGTGGGCCAGGAGCATCGAGCGCGCGGGGCGACTGGGCATGCGCGCCGAGCAGGCCCGCACCGAGGCCGAGGTGGGCCGGCGGCTCCTCGCGGCGGGTGAGCGGACGAACGCTGCGGCGTCGCTCCGCGCAGCTCGTGAGGGCTTCGGCGCGCTCGGCCTCGACGAGGAACACCACGCGCTGGAAGCGATCTGCAGCGAATGAGACGCGCGCCATGCCCACCGGGATCGCCCTCGTCGCGCTGCGGATGCTCGCCACGGCGGGCTCGGCGCTGGCGGTGGGATTCTCGTTCCCGCCCAGCCGCGCAAGCGCGCTCGTCTGGATCGGACTCGTGCCGTGGCTACTCGCGCTGCGCGGCGCGCGAATCGGTGTAGCGCTGGCGCTCACGTGGGGCTGGACGCTGCTCGCGGCGTGGGTCGTCGGGAGCTGGATGCCCGACGCGGTCGCGAACTACTTCCTGCAGCCACGGCTGGTCGGCTACCTTTTCTTTGTCGGCATCACCACCTTCATGGCCGGCGTCTTCTACATGGCGTTCGCGGCCGTCTACCGGATCCTCGGCACGCGGCTGGCCCCGCCGCTCGTGCCGATCTTCGCAGCCGCCGCGTGGGTGGCGGCCGAGTTGGGACGCGCACGGTTGCTGACGGCCGTCTCCTTCGTTTCGAATCCCTGGGGCCTCCTCGGCTATTCGCAGGTGGATTTCTCTGCCGCCGTCCAGATCGCCGCGGTGACCGGTGTCTACGGCACGAGCTTTGCCATCGTCGCAGCCAATGCCGGACTGGCGGAGGCTGCGGCGTGGTGGTGGAGCCGAAGGGGATCCCGGGCAAGCGCAGTGTCGATCCTCGGAGCGGGACTCGCGCCCGCCGTGGGGGTGCTCGGCTTCGGCGCATTCACGCTGCCGGCCGCACCGGAGGCATCGCGCCCCGACGATGCGGTTCCGATCGGCATCGTGCAGGGCGACGTCTCGCTCGGCCGGCGCTGGCGCTCCGACTTCTACGGCCAGAACGTCGACGTCTATCTCCGCGGTACGCGCGAAGCCCTCGCGGCCGAACCGGGCGCCGTGGTCGTCTGGCCGGAGTCCGCCCTCACCTTCTTCTTGTCGGAGGAGCCGCTGTACCTGCGTGCGATCGCGAGGACGCTCGCAACCGGCGATGGCGAGCTCGTCGTCGGGGGGCCGCGTCGCGAGGCTGGCCCTCCTCCGCGCTACTTCAACAGCGTCTTCCTCCTCGACGCTGCCGGACGCATCGGCGGCCGCTACGACAAACAGCACCTGGTGCCGTTCTCCGAGTATCCGCCGCTCGGCCGCTTCGACTTCGTGCAGCGTCGCTTCGAAGGCGCGCGCTTCTTCACGCACGGAGCGGCGTCGCGCCCGCTTCCGACTCGAGCGGGTCCCGCGGGCATCCTCGTCTGCAACGAGGCGATGCTCCCCGAGGTCGCGAGCGCCCGGACGGCCGAAGGTGCGACGATTCTCGTGGTTCCGTCCAATGACACCTGGATTCCCAGTCGAAGCTTCGCGGAGCCGCTCTTCGACATCGTGCGGCTGCGCGCCATCGAGAAGCGGCGCT
>CAYOHN010000459.1:0-2585 GCA_964403735.1 uncultured Spirochaetales bacterium
TATCGCATTCTACAACGGCGTTGGCTGGCTCCTCCCGCTGGCGTTCATCGCCGTCGTGTTCTCGACCAGCGCGGGCGACGTGATCGTGCGGATCTTCTCGACGGAGCTGTTTCCCACCTCGCAACGCGGCGCCTCGGCGGCCTGGCTCACGCTGCTGCAGACGATCGGCTGGATCCTCGGCCTGTGGATCGTCGGCGTCGGCCGCTGGGCCGGCGTGTCGCTGCCGGTGATGATCAGCGCCGTCTCGGCGACGGTCTTCGTGGCCGGCGTCCTGCTGCTGCGCCTGCCGGAAACCCGACAGCGCGAGCTCGAAGAGCTGAGCGAAGAGGACTAGCCCGGGCCAAGGAGAGGGCTACGGAGCATCGCAGCGGACCGAGTGCGGAACCGTGGCCTGGCACTTGAACGCCTCCGTCACGCCGCTCGCGAGGACGCCGCACGCGGTCATCGACGCCGCCTGCTCGGCTTCCGTGCGCGTCGCCGCTGCCGCGGTGGCGCAGCGCTCGCGTCCCTGGAAACGCATACACACTTCGCACTCGAAGCCGACATGCGAGAGTGTGGTCCAGTACAGCGCAGCGACGACGAGGGCCGCGATGGCGAGCGCGATCGACAGCGTCTTCACGAGATCCCCCCGGCGGTGAACAGGTCGCGCGCAGGCTCCGGGAGACGCGCATCGTCCTCGCGCACGTCGTTGACGCGCGGATCGATCGGGTACGCCTCGAGCGGCCGTTCGGAGCCGGCCGTCAGCAGCGGCGCCAGGGCGGCAGCGTCGCGCAGCGACGGATCGAGCCACCGTCCGTAGGCGTCGGCCGGAATCCACACCGGCATGCGGCCATGGATCGCGCGCACGGGCGCCGCCGCCTCGGTCGTCAGGAGAGCGCACGTCTCGAGCACGCCGTCGTCGCGTTCCTGACGGTCGAAGATCGCCGCCAGCCCCAGCAGCCCTCCATCGCGCGGGCGGATCGCGAATGGACGCGCGCTGCGGCCCACGTGCTGCCATTCGTAGAAGCCGGTGGCGGGTACGAGTCCACGCCTGCGCGCAAACGCGGTGCGGAACATCGGCGACGTGGCAACGGTCTCGCAGCGCGCGTTGATCGGGCGCCGCGCGCGCTGCGGATCCTTCGCCCAGGCGGGCACGAAGCCCCAGCGGGGGTTCGCGAGCGTGCGACCGGCCTTCGGGCCTGGCACGCTCCGAACCAGCGGCACGGTCTGTCCCGGCGCGACGTTGAACCGGGCGATGTCCTCCGGCGTCTCTGCCAGCTCGAAGTGGCGCGCGAGCTCGGCTCCGGGAATCGACAGGAAGAAACGTCCGCACATCGCGACGAGTAGCCTAGCGGGACACCGCCCGGCATGCTGGGAAGCGGCCGCCTCGAAAAGGGAAATTCGTTGCCCTGTCGGGGCCCTGCAGGCCGCCCGCAGCGCGCGTGCAGGGGCCGAGCGAGAGCCGCGAGGGCACTGCCGGATCGCGACTCCGGCGCTCCGCAGCACGCTTCTTGCAGTCCTTCCGGATGGGCTGATCCGCCCGCCACGCGAGAGGTGTACCCATGCGCTTCCGATTTGCTCTCTCGGCATCGTTGCTGGCAGCGGCGCTGTACACCAGCGGCTGCGCCGCGAAGAGCAGCGGCCTTCCGAACGCGCCGATCTTCACGACCGGAGCGTCGGCCACGATCATTTCTCCGGGTCAGCAGGCCCCGCCGATGCCCGGCTACGGCCAGCGCACGGCGACCCGCGGTCCCGGGAGTTCCAGCGGCAGCTACTCGGGCATTCCGGGCGCAGCCCCCGGTTCCGGCGCGCCGGGTCAACCACAGGGCTACCCGTCGGGGCAGGCGCAGATCGTTCCTACGGGTCAGCCCCCGCTCGGCACGGACATGGCGATGCTCGGCGGCGCCGTCACCATCGATACCCGGGACATCCGCAGGAGCGAGAGCGCGCTGTGGTCGAATCCGCTGTTCTTGCCATTCGCCGTCGTCGCGTGGCCGTTCATGAAGCTCAACCAGGTGCTGACGGAGGATCGGGATGCCGCGTTCCGCCAGCGAGCCTTCGAGCGGATCGAGGAGCAGACCGGCGTTCCGATTCCCCGCGAGGCGGGAATGACGGATCGGGCCTCCGCGCAGTTGGCCGCCGAGCAGGCGCAGCAGCAGGCGATGCACCAGGCGTTGCTCGCCCGCCAACAGACCGGCGCCGACGGCGCCGCCCCGGCCTACGCGAGTGCTGCGCCCACGACGACGCTGTCGATCGCCGACGAGCTGACGGCGCTGCGCAGTGGCAGCGCACCCGGCGCCGCGAGCCGTGCGCCGACGCCCGCCGTCCCGAGCGCGGGCGCGGCTCCGATCCCCGGCGCAGCGGCCGCGGACGAGGTCGAGGACCGCAGCGGGGACGGCCGACCCGATCGTTGGGTCTATCGTTCGGACGGCCGCACCCGCGAGCTGCTCGACGAGGACGGCGACGGCCGGCCCGAGCGCACCGTCCACTACGAGCCGGGCAGCGATCAGATCGTCCGCACCGACGAAGACACGACCGGCGACGGGCAGGTCGACTCGTGGACGAGCTACGAGGCCGGCGTGATCGGGCGCCGGCGCGCCGACACC
>CAYOHN010000460.1:0-2580 GCA_964403735.1 uncultured Spirochaetales bacterium
GGCCAGCAGCTCTACGGCAACAACCAGGCTCTCCTCGACGACAGCTTCGACCGCCCCTTTCTTGACGCTCAGGTGCCGATGCGGCGGGGGCGGAAGACGGGACCCGCGGGCGCGGGGTCCTCACTGAGGTCGACGTCGCCTTCGAGTTGCCACACGTCGTCGCCGGCCGGGTCGCACAGCACTTGATGGACGTCCCAGCGGCGTGGGCCGCGGGGCTGGATCAGCGTCTTGTCGGCGGTTCGCGCGCGCGGTTCGAAGACGACCCGCTCGTGCTCGGCGAAGAACGGCGCCATCTCGCGCTCGAAGCGCGCTTGGTCCCACGGATCTTCGGGGTGTGCGCGTACGCAGCCGACGGCGGTCTCCCAATCCCGCGCTGCGAGCGCCCGCACCAGCTGATGGAGCTCGCCGCGAATGCGCGCGGCGAGCGCGCGCGGGTGTCGCGCCAGATCGTACGGCTGGGGGGCCGCGGCGCGATCCGGCTTCGCCTCGCCCGGTCGCATCCGCTCCTCCCACTCCTCGACGAGGCTCGAATCGACGCGCGCCAGCATCGCGCGGAAGAAGCCGATGGCGTCCCACAGCTCGTCGTTGCGCGCGCGTTCCGGAATCGACTGCACGAGCGTATTGTGAAACTGCGAGAGGTAGCGGAGCAGCAGGCCCTCGCTGCGCTGCAGGCCGTAGCGCCGCACGTAGTGATCGAAGTCCTCGTAGCCCTCCCACATCTCGCGGGCCACGGACTTCGGCCGCAGACCCTCCTCGGCGAGCCACGGGTACTTCTCGCAGAAGAACGCGAAGCTCGCGTACAGGAACTCCTCGGCCGGCTTCGGATGGGTCACCTCGGCCAGCTTTGCCATCCGCTCGTCGTACTCGACCCCCTCGGCCTTCAGCTTTGCGATCAACTCCCCCTTGGCGCGCTGCACCTGCTGCTGCAGGATCGGCCGCGGATGTTCGAGGATCGCCTCCACCAGCGACATGGCGTCCCGGGCGTAATCCGGCGATTCGCGATCCAGCAACCCGACGGCATCGACGAGATACAGCGACAGCGTCTGGTGCAACGAGAAGTCCCGCTGCAGATCCGATGCCAGCCGCACCGTCGCCCCGCCGGCGTCGCTGTCGAACACCCGCTGCACCAGCCCGGCGCTGCGCAACGAGCGGAACAGCCGGGCGGCGTCGCGCCGGAGTTGGCGCTTGCTCGCCGGCGGCTCGTAGCTGCGCTCGACGAGCTCGATCAGGAGCCGGTAGCCCGTTCCGCGCGTGTCTTCATCGATGCCGCGCTGCAGGCACGCCACCAGCGACCCGTGTCCGATCCGGAAACGCGACTGGAGCCGCTCTGGGGGGCTCGTCGTCAGCTTCTCGAACGCGTCCTTCGACCACGCGACGAAGCCCGGCGGCGGCTTCTTCTTGGTCGCCTTCTTTTTACCACTCGCGGCGACCTTGGCGTCGATGCGCTTGTTCTCGATCACGTGTTCGGGCGCCTGACACACCACCCAGCCGCGCTCGTCGAAGCCCTTGCGCCCCGCCCGCCCAGCGATCTGCCGGAAATCTCGGACCGACAGGATTCCTTTCTTCTCGCCGTCGAACTTGGCGAGCCCGGAGAACAACACCGTGCGGATGGGAATGTTGACGCCAACGCCAAGAGTATCGGTGCCACAGACGACCCGCAGCAACCCTTGCTGCGCCAACTGCTCCACGAGTAGGCGATACTTCGGCAACAGCCCGGCGTGGTGGAGACCGATGCCTTGCCTGAGGACTCGCTGCACGTCCTTGCCGTACGGCGAGTCGAAGCGGACGCCGGCCAGCACCTCGGCGATGGCCTGGCGCTGCTCGCGCGTCGTGAGCTGGGCGCTGGTGAGTGCCTGGGCTTGTTCCGCTGCCTCGCGCTGCGTGAAGAACACGACGTAGACGGGTGCGCGCTCCTTCGCGAGCAGGTCCTCGACGGTTTCGTGCAGGGGCGTCTCGCGCCACTCGAAATCGAGCGGCACCGGGCGTTCGTCGCTGTGCACATGTGCGACGGCGCGGTCCGTGGCGCGGGCGAGCTTCTCTTCGATCTCGGCCGTGTTGCCGAGCGTCGCGGACATCAACAGGAAGGTCGTGCGCTCGAGCAGCAGCAGCGGAATCTGCCACGCGACGCCACGGGCCGCATCCGCGTAGAAATGGAACTCGTCCATCACGACGTACGGCGCGTCGGCGGCCTCGCCCTGACGCAGCGCCATGTTGGCCAGCACCTCGGCGGTGCAACAGATCACCGGCGCCGACCCGTTGATGCTGGCATCGCCGGTGAGCATGCCGACGGACTCCGGTCCCAGCTCCTCGCACAGCGCGAAGAACTTCTCGCTGGCCAGGGCTTTCAGCGGCGCGGTGTAGAACGAGCGACGGCCCTCGCACAGCGCCTTCCAGTGCAGCGCCAGCGCCACCAGCGACTTGCCCGATCCGGTCGGCGTCGACAGCACGACGTGTTTGTTCGACCACAGCTCGAGGATCGCCTCCTCCTGCGCGGGATAGAGCGGCAGACCGGCGCCCTGCGCCCAGGCGACGAAGCGATCGAGCCACTCCATCGCGTCGCCGTCGCCGGCAGTCGCGAGC
>CAYOHN010000461.1:0-2574 GCA_964403735.1 uncultured Spirochaetales bacterium
GAGTCACCGGCGCCGGCTCGGAAGCGGCGGGGGCGGGGGCGGGAACCGCGGGGGCGGACGCGGCCGGCGCGCCCGGCGTCGGCGCCGGCTCGCCTCGCAGGATCCCGGTGACGGATTTCTTGTAGGTCAGCGTCCAGGTTCCGGTGAGCTCGTGGAGAGCCACGACGTACGGCGCCACGCACAGGAGGGACGTCACGCCGAGCGCTGCCAGCCAACCCGCCCCGGCCCGCCAGGGCCAACGCCGAGTCATCACGGCGAGCACGCCGAGCCCCCCGAGCACCAGCACCAGGCCGAGCCCCTCCGGGCGCGTCAGGTACGCGAGGCCCGCTGCGAGTCCGGCTCCGGCGGCCGCACCGGCCGACCGATCCCGCAGGGCTCGCCACCCGGCCCAGATTCCGGCCGCGACCAGTCCCATGTAGAGTCCATCGCTCTGGACGTCGGAGCCGTATTCGATCGCGCGCGTGTGGACCGCCAGCAGCGCCGCCGCGGCCAACGCCGGCGCCCGCCCGAACGCGTCGCGAACGAAGAGGAACAGGAAGGCGACCGCAGCCGCGCTCGCGACCACGGACACCAACGCCCCGGCCGTCTCCCAGCCCGCCGCGGAGTCCGCGAGCGCCAGCGCGCGATGAACGCGCGCCGTCGCCAGCGGGTACAGCGGGTGGAACGCGTCGCGCAGCGCCGGCGACCACGCACCCGCGTCGAGAGCGCGGGCGATGGCGAGGAAGCGCGGGCCGTCGTCGAAGATCACCGCCGTGCGAACCCACGCGACCCAGCGCAGCGCCCCCGCCGCGGCGACCAGCACGGCCAACGCCGCGAGCTCCTTCCGCGACAGGGCCCCGGAGTCGGCCTCCGAGGCCGTCACGCGGGCGGCCTCCTAGGAGCCTGACCCAAGATGGGCCGTTGAGCCTGGGCGCCGAGGCGCGCCGCCGACAAGGCGGTCTCCCCGAAGGCGTGGCAGGGCCACGTCGAGGGGAGACCAACGCAGTCGGCGGCGATGCATCGGCGCCCAGGCGACCGGAGCCATCTTGGGTCAGGCTCCTAGCCGCTGTGCCGCCGGAGCGCGCGATCGACGGCGACCACTTCGGCCAGCAGCCGATCGGCCGTCTCGAAGTCGATCTGGCTCGGCCCGTCGCACGGCGCGTTCTCGGGATCCGGGTGGACCTCGAGGAACAAGGCGTCGATGCCGGCCGCCACGGCCGCGCGGGCCAGCGGGCTCACGTTGCTGCGATCGCCGTGCGTCGAGCCATCCCCGCCGCCGGGATGCTGCGCGGCATGCGTCGCGTCGAAGCACACCGGCGCGAAGCTGCGCATCTGCAAGAAGCCGCGGAAGTCGACGACCAGGTCGTTGTACCCGAACGCAAAGCCGCGCTCGCTGACAAAGACGTCCTGCGCGCCGAAGTGCCGCGCCTTCTCGACCGCGTGGCGCATGTCGAGTGGCGCCATGAACTGGCCCTTCTTGAAGTTCAGCGGCACGCCGGTGGCAGCGCAGGCCGCCACCAGATCCGTCTGGCGACACAGAAACGCCGGAATCTGAAGGCAGTCGACGACCTCCGAGATCGGCTTGGCCTGCCATGGCTCGTGGACATCCGTCGTGACTGGAAGTCCGACTTCCGTCTTCACGCGCGCCAGCACGCGCAGCCCTTCGTCGAGACCCGGCCCCCGGAAGGACTTGAAGCTCGAGCGGTTGGCCTTGTCGAAAGAGGCCTTGAACACCAGCGGCAGCTCGTACCTCTCGGCGAGGTCCCGAAGGCTGCGCGCCATCTCGAGGCAGTCTTCTTCGGCCTCGATGATGTTCAGGCCGGCGATCAGCGCCAGCGGCGCTCCGTCCCCCAGACGAATCGATCCGATCTTCAATGCGGCGCCCCCCCAGACACCACCGCGAGCTTTCGCCCCCGCCGATCCGCTTCGACGGCCGCCCGCAGTTCGTCGAGCAGGTCCGGGAGAGCCGATGTCACCCGGGACCAGTTCGGGATCTGCGGAGCGCCCATCGGGTCTCGCACGAACGAGAGCCCGGCGGTGCGCAGCGCGCGGGAAAAGGTCTCCACCGCCACTTCTTCCTCGTGGCGATCGAAGACCAGCCCATTGAGCGCAGCATCGTCGCTGTACCGCGCAATGGCATCTTGCGCAGTGCGGACGTATGCAGCGATCAGCGTATTCAGGAAGCCGGCGTCGAACTGCACGCCGTAGCTCGCCAGATTCCGGATCAGCGACGCGGCGATGTCGACCACCATCCGGTGCAGACCGGTGCTGGCGTCGGTCTCCGACAGCTCGCGGTGCTTGTGCTCGTAGTTCTCGACCAGCTCGACCTGGCAGATGCGCTTGAGCGAACAGTTGCGGAACACCTCGGCGAGCACGCCGACCTCGAGCCCCCAGTCGCTCGGGATGCGATTGATGCGAATCAGATCCGTCGTCAGCGAGCACTCGCCGGCGAGCGGGTAGCGGAACGAGTCGAGGTACTCGAGCAGCGGCACCGGGCCGAGGACCGATTTCATCGCGCGCAACAGCGGCGTCATGAACAACCGCGTGACGCGTCCGTGAAGGCGATCCGTCACACGTCCGTAATAGCCCTTCGCA
>CAYOHN010000462.1:0-2554 GCA_964403735.1 uncultured Spirochaetales bacterium
GTCACGCTCGCGAGGAATCCGAGCATCGGCACCGACAGCGCCGGCAGCCGCTGCAGCGCCCATTCGGGGCGCCAGGGGCCGAAGCCGCCGAAGCGCAGTGTCGGGTCGAGCTTCCAGCGCCAGCCGTCGTCGTCGCGGCGCGCGCCGATACTCGCTAGATAGCGCAGCCAGACGAATGACAGGCGCGGGTTCATCTTGCCGCGGCGCTCGGCCAACTCGTCGATCGAGTCCGCGGGCCGACGCTGCTTCCCGGCAGCCCGGCGCCGGTGGTCCAGCCAGTCGGCCAACTCCGATGCGAGCAGCTTGCTGCGCTCGTGCTCGGCGACGTCTGGATGCCGCTGCCGTGAGGGCAGTCCGTCGATGTTGACGAGCTTCGAGACGCGGTGCGGGCAGGCGTCGGCGAGGTGCATCAGCACCGAGCCGCCCTTCGAATGCCCGAGGAACGCAATCGGCGCGCGACCGATGGTATCGAGGACGGCCAGCGCATCGCGCGCATCGGCGTCCCAGTTGTAGAGCGCCGCGTGCTCGGAATCGCCGTGTCCCCGCTGGTCCCACGAGACCACCCGCCAGCCGGCGTCGGCCAGCATCGGCGCGAAGACGTCGTAGGTGCGCGCGAAGTCGAAGCCGCCGTGGGCGAACAGGATCGCCGGCGCTTCCGCCGCGCCCCACTCGTAGACGGCGATGCGCAGCCCGGCGGCATCCACGTCGCGGCGGCGGTCGGGGGCACGGGCGCCGGGAACCGACGGAAGATCGCCATCGGTCTCGATCGCAGGTTCGGACATCGGAACTCCCCTCACGGGCGCGGCACGCATCGTAGCGGTCGCTCGGGAGATCGCCCGAGCCCTCTGGACGATGCGCTGCGGAGC
The DNA here is from genome assembly GCA_964403735.1 of uncultured Spirochaetales bacterium. Lineage (GTDB taxonomy): Bacteria > Myxococcota_A > UBA9160 > UBA9160 > PR03 > CAADGG01. Next base: position 867 of record CAYOHN010000462.1, read on the forward strand.
CCTCTGGACATTGTGCTGCGGAGCCCTCTGGACAAGATGATGCGGAGTCGACCGCGGGCTCGGGCGCGTTCGCCGCCATCTGCGATCCTGCCGCCCGATGGAACGGCACCGGGCCAGCGGGCGCACGGGACTCGGACTCGCGCTGGCCGCGACGACGATGGCGCTGTGGGGCGTCCTGCCACTGATCCTCGAAATCGCGCTGCGAAGCGTCGATGCGCCGACGCTCGTGTGGTTTCGATTTCTCGTCGCCGCGGGCCTCCTGGCGTTCTGGCTGACGGCGCGCGGCGAGCTGCCCCGCCTGCGGGTCCTGGCGCGCAGTGATCGCTGGCTGCTCGCACTCGCCACCGCTGCGCTCGCCGCCAACTACATCGCGTATCTCGTCGGTCTCGATCGGACGACGCCGGCCAATGCACAAGTGCTGATCCAGCTCGCGCCCCTGCTGCTCGGACTCGGTGGGATCCTCGTCTTCGGCGAGCGCTACACGTGGGTGCAATGGACCGGCTTCGGCGCCATCGTGGGAGGCCTCGCGGTTTTCTTCACGAGCCAGCTGACGGCGCTCGGACTCGACGGGGGTGTCTATCGATCGGGGGTCTCACTGATCGGTGTCGCGGCAGCGACTTGGGCCGTGTACGGACTCGCGCAGAAGCAGCTGCTCCGGGTGTTGTCATCGCAGGCCGTCATGCTGTGTATCTACGCCGGATGCGCACTCGCCTTCTGGCCCTTCGCGACACCAGCGATGCTACGAGGTCTCTCGATCGCGGATGCACTCGTGATCGCCATCTGTGCGCTCAACACCCTGGTGGCCTATGGCGCGTTTGCAGCGGCGCTCGCGCACACGGAGGCCTCGCGCGTATCGGCCGTGCTGGCGCTGACGCCGCTGGCGACGCTGGCGTTCTCGGCCGCCGTCCGACACTGGCTTCCCGGTTCGGTCGCCCCCGAATCGCTCTCGCTCGCCAGCTGGGCCGGCGCGGCGCTCGTCGTCTCCGGTTCGCTGTTGACGGCATTGGGCGGGCGCCGCGTACCGTAGGCAGGATCACTCCGGGGCGAGTGGAAGGAGTACGCGAAACTCGGAGCCCACGCCGGCCTCCGACGAGACCTCGAGCCGGCCGCCGTGCCGGCGTACGATCTCGTGCGAGATCGACAGGCCGAGGCCCGTCCCTTCCCCGACCGGCTTGGTCGTGAAGAAGGGGTCGAAGATGCGATCGATCGCATCGGGTTCGATGCCGCGACCGTCGTCGGCGATGGCGATCTCGACTTCGTTTCCGCAGAGCGCCGTTCGGATACGGATCGTACCCTCGCCGTCCAGTGCCTGCGCCGCATTGATGAGCAGGTTCAGCAGGACCTGCTCCAGCTCTCGACGATCGCATTCGACTTCCGCCGGAGCCCCGGCCTCGCGCACCACGTGCGCATGCGATCGCAGCTGGGGCGCGGCCAAGCGCAGCGCGCCGTCGATCACTGTGGCGGGATCGACGCGTTCCCGGATCCCGCTTCCGGCATGGGAAAAGCTGCGCACGTCGCGGACGATCGACGCGGTCCGGTCGACGCCTTCGAGCGATTCGTCGAGCATGTCGAGACCGTCTTCGAAAAGTTCGGCGAGCTTCGGGTCGTCGCTCGCGGCCGGCCAGATGCCAGCCAGCGTCCGCCATTGGTCGCGGAGCGCACGCAGGTTGGCGTTGATGAACGCGAGC
>CAYOHN010000463.1:0-2552 GCA_964403735.1 uncultured Spirochaetales bacterium
TTCCCCAAGGGGAAAAGTTGACGAATCCAACCCGGCCCCTTTCTTGACGTCTCGGCGTTCGATTTACAATACGCTCCGTCTCGTATACTTTCAGGGGACCGGTTTCGGACCTGGAGGACGCCGACTTGGACTTCGAGCTCAGCGCCGAGGAGCAGGCCTACGCCGACGAGGTCGAGCGTTTCCTCGACGAGCACGCGACCCCCGACGTCGCCGACGTGACGCGCGAGAACATGGCGCAGATCGTCGATACGCCGCCGCGCCGCGCGTTCATGAAGAAGCTGTCCGCGCGCGGCTGGCTCGGCATGACGTGGCCCAAGCAGTACGGGGGCCAGGAACGTCCCGGCATCTACGAGTACATCCTCAACGAGGCACTGGCGCGGCGCGGCTGTCCGCAGATCGGCAAGGGTGTCGGCATCGTCGGCAAGACGCTGATCCGCCACGGCTCGGAGAAGCTGAAAGCGGAGTTCCTGCCCCAGATCATCCGCGGCGAGATCGAGTTCGCCGTGGGCTACAGCGAGCCCCAGGCCGGCTCCGACGCCGCCAACATCCAGCTCCGCGCGGTGCGCGAGGGCGAAGGCTGGCGCCTCGACGGCCAGAAGATCTGGACCACGTCGGCGCACTTTGCAGATTGGTACTGGGTCGGCGCGCGCACGAATCCAGACGCGCCGAAACACGACGGGATCAGTCTGTTCCTGATCCCGATGAACCATCCGGGCCTCACGATCCAGCCGATGCCGACGATCGGCGACGAGATCACCAACACGGTGTTCTTCGACGGCGTCTTCGTCCACGACGACTATCGCGTCGGCGAACTCGGCGCCGGCTTCCGGTACATCTCGGAGGCGCTCGATCTCGAGCGCTTCACGATGTTCACGTTCTCGCCGACCGAGCAGCGCCTCGAAGAACTGGTCGACTGGGTGCGCGGCGCCACGCTCGACGGCGAGCCGGTGCGGCGCGATCCGCATGCCCGCAGCCGCATCGCGCAGCTCGCCACGCACTGCGAAGTGGCCCGCGTGCTGGGGCTGCGATTCCTCGCGGCTGCGCGCACGGTCACCGGCAAGCCACCGACGATCGAGGCCAGCGAGTACAAGCTGTTCGCAACGCAGCTCTCGCAGCGGGTCGGCAATGCGATGCTGGATCTCGCCGGGCCCGGCGCCCAGCTCCGCGTCCACACCGCCGACGCGCCGATGCGCGGGCGGCCGGAGATGTCCTACCGCTACTCGGTGATCGATACGATCGGCGGCGGCGCCAGCGAGATCCAGAAGAACATCATCGCCCGGCGCAAGCTCGGCCTCCCGAAGAACTTCTGAAGCGGGAATGCGGCCGTGCCTCGACCTCCCGCACTGCAGGACGTCACGGTCCTCGACCTCTCGACGGTCGGGCCGGCGACGCGCTGCGCGCGGATCCTCGCGGACTACGGCGCGCGCGTCGTGAAGATCGGCGCGCCGCCGCGGCGGGCCGGCGCGCAGATCGAGCCGGCCTGGTGGGCGTATGGCGCCGCCCGCGGCTGGCAGCGGGCGCGAATCGATCTCAAGGCGGAGGCGGGACGCGGTGCGTTCCTGGCGCTGGCGGAGCACGCGGACGTGCTGATCGAGAGCTTTCGTCCCGGCGTCACGACGCGCCTGGGGATCGGCTACGACACGATCGCCGCGCGCAACCCGGCGATCGTCTACTGCTCGACGACGGGCTACGGCCAGACGGGTCCGTACGCGCAATGGGCCGGGCACGATCTCGACTACCTCGCCATCGCCGGCTACCTGGACTGCTCCGGCCGTCGCGCCGACGGCGGACCGGCGCTGCCGGGCGCGACGCTCGCGGACTCGGCCGGGGGCGGCATGCACGCCGCCCTTGCGATCCTCGCGGCGCTGCTGCGCCGCGGCCGGACCGGACAGGGCGAACACCTCGACGTGTCGGTCGCCGACGGCGTGCTGTCGCTGATGGCCCTGCACGCGGACGAGCATCTGGCCACCGGCGCCGCGCCGGGGCCCGGCAGCGGTCTGCTGACCGGCCGCTACGCGTGTTACGACGTCTATCGCTGCGCCGACGGCCGTTGGCTCGCAGTGGCCGCCATCGAGCCGGCGTTCTTCGCCAACCTGTGCAAGCGACTCGGGCTCGAGCGCTGGCTGCCGCATCAGCTCGATGACGAGCGACAGGACGAGCTGCGCCGGGAACTGGCCGCCGCATTCGCACAGCGCGACCGCGACGACTGGGTCGCAGAGCTCGGACCGGCCGACGCCTGTGTCGCCCCGGTGCTGAGCGTGGCCGAAGCGTGCCAGGACCCCGGCTTCGCCGCGCGCGCCGCGTTCAGCGAAGCCGAGCACCCGCAGCACGGACGCGTGCGCCAGGTGGGCGCCGTGCTCGCCGGCCAGACGCCGCCGGACGCCTCGGTACCCGCCCGCGACGCCGCCGACACCGATACCGACGTGCTCCTGCGCGAAGCCGGCCTCGCGCCGGACCACATCGCCAAGCTCCGTCACGACGGAGCCATCGCGTGACGCGTCAAGAAAGGGGCCGGGTTGGATTCGTCAACTTTTTCCTTCGGAAAAAGTTGA
>CAYOHN010000464.1:0-2550 GCA_964403735.1 uncultured Spirochaetales bacterium
CGACGCGCTGCGCCGCGCGAGCGAGGAGATGGGAACTCCGAGCGGCGTCCACGGCTACGGGCCGGATCAGGGTTATGACCTGCTGCTCGATGCCATCCGCGAGAGCGACTACGCGGCTCGCGGCGTCGCGATCGAGCGCGACGAACTCTTCGTTTCGGACGGCTCGAAGCAGGACAGCGCCAACATCCAGGAACTCTTCGGCGTGGACCAGCGCGTCCTCGTGACGGATCCCGTCTACCCCGTCTACGTCGACACCAACGTGATGGCGGGGCGCACCGGCAGCATCGACGAACGCGGCTACTACGCGGGGATCCTGTACCTCGCCGCCACCGAGGCCAACGGCTTCGTGCCGGATCCGCCGGACGAGCGCGCCGATCTCGCCTACCTGTGCTCGCCGAACAATCCCACCGGCGCCGTCGCGACGCGCGAACAGCTCTCGCGCTGGGTCGCCTGGGCCCGCGCCAACGACGCCGTGCTGATCTTCGACGCCGCCTACGATGGGTACATCCAAGACCCCACGCTGCCGCACTCGATCTACGAGATCGACGGCGCCCGCGCGTGCGCGATCGAGATGCGCAGCTATAGCAAGCGCGCCGGCTTCACGGGGCTGCGCTGCGCGTACACCGTGGTGCCGCGCGAGCTCACCGGCGCCACGGCCGATGGGGAACGGGTTCCGCTGCGCGACCTGTGGGCCCGGCGCATGAGCACCAAGTTCAATGGCGTGCCGTATCCGGTGCAGAGGGCCGCGGCAGCCGTGCACGGACCCGAGGGCCACCAGCAAACCGCGGACCAGGTGGCGTACTACATGGAGAACGCCCGTTGCCTGCGCGAGGGTCTCGGCGCTGCGGGCTTCCGCGTCTTCGGCGGCGAGCATGCGCCCTACATCTGGATGCGTACGCCGGCAGGGTTGTCGTCGTGGGGCTTCTTCGACGAGCTGCTCGCCCGCGCGCACGTCGTCGGGACGCCGGGCGCTGGCTTCGGTCCCTCGGGAGAGGGCTATCTGCGGCTCTCGGCGTTCAACGACCGCGCTCGCGTGGACGAGGCGATCGAAAGGATCCGGAAGGCGTTCGAAGCCTGATCCGCCAGCGTCTCGGGTGTTCCGTTGCGCATCGACTGCACGCGCGTGCGCCCGGTGCAGCGCGCGCACGCGCTTCGCAGTTGTCACTCCGTCACGATCCCCGGCACCCAAGAAAGAGGACCGGAATCACGTCTCGGGGCCACCCGGCGACGTGCGGAGGCCTGCCATGATCGAACCGAAGCATCTCGAGACGAAGCATCTCGAGACGAAGCATCGAATGGAGACGCGCGCGGCGGCGCTCACCAGTCGCAAGGGAATCCCGATTTCGATCGGCGCCGCGGCTCTGCTGCTCTGCCTCGGTTGGTCGGTCTCGGCCGACGCTCAGCGCAGCGGCGAGGCGTGGGATGATTCGCACATGCGGAGCAACGCGGCGCGCCGCTTCGACCCGAGTCCGCCGCGGCCGCCGATCCGGGGCACCAACCGCTTCGAGCAGAGCGTGTCGAATCCGACCAAAACCCCGCCGACGACGGTCCCGGAGACGACCCTGCACATCAGTCAACACGAGTGGGCGCCGGGCGGCCCATCGGGAAGCGGTACCGGCTCTTCGCGGTCGTCGTCGCGTGGCGGTTCGAGCTTCGGCGGGATCAGCGGCGGGGCGGCTCCGTCCGTGAGCAGCGGGATCAGCAGGAGTTCTTCTGGGGGGCGCTCCTCATCTCTTCGCTCATCGTCGTCGGGCGCTCAGCGCGGTCGACGACGCTGAGGCGCAACGATGGACACCCCGTCGGAGGGGGACGTTCTTTCCGTACTTCCATTACGCCGGCCGGTCGCGATCGATCCTACGCAATCTCGCAGCCGGCGTAACGGAAGTACGGAAAGAACGTCCCCATCTCCGCGTCCCCGCGCGCGATTGGGTCAGTGCAGGATCTTCTTGTACTTGATCCGGTGCGGCTGATCGGCGTCGGCGCCGAGGCGGCGTTTGCGGTCGGCTTCGTAGTCCTCGAAGTTGCCCTCGAACCACTCGGCGTGGCTGTCGCCCTCGAACGCCAGGATGTGCGTCGCGATGCGATCGAGGAACCAGCGATCGTGACTGATGACGACGACGCAGCCGGAGAAGCCGAGCAGGGCCTCCTCGAGCGCGCGCAGCGTATCGACATCGAGGTCATTGGTCGGCTCGTCGAGCAGCAGCACGTTGCCGCCGCTCTTGAGCAGCTTGGCGAGATGCACGCGATTGCGCTCGCCGCCGGACAACGAGCCCATCAGCTTCTGCTGCTCTCCGCCCTTGAAGCCGAAGGCGGACACGTACGCGCGCGAGGGGACCTCGCGCTTTCCGACCTGCAGGACGTCTTCGCCGCCGGAGATCTCCTGCCACACGCTCTTCTTCGGGTCGAGCGCATCGCGATTCTGATCGACGTAGGCGAGCTGGACGGTGTCGCCGAGCCGGATCGTGCCGGCATCGGGCTTTTCCTCCCCGACGATCATCTTGAACAACGTCGTCTTGCCGGCGCCGTTCGGCCCGATCACGCCGACGATGC
>CAYOHN010000465.1:0-2544 GCA_964403735.1 uncultured Spirochaetales bacterium
GGCGACCGGTGTGACGCCGACGCCCCCGCGCCATCCCTTCGCGATCGCGCAGCAGGCGCTGACGGCGCAGGCGGCGTGCGGCGGTCGCTTCGCGCTGGGGATCGGGCTCTCGCACAAAGTCGTGATCGAGAACATGCTCGGCTTGTCGTACGCGCACCCGGCGAAGCAGATGCGCGAGTACCTCGAGGTGTTGATGCCGCTCGTGCAAGGCAAGCCAGCGGCCTTCTCCGGCGATCTCTATCGCGTCAACGGCGCCCTGCAGGTGACCGGGGGCACCCCCGTACCGGTGCTCGTCGCCGCCCTCGGTCCGAAGATGCTCGAGCTGACCGGCCAACTCGCAGACGGCACGGCCACGTGGATGACGGGTGTGAAGACGCTCGCCGAACACACGGTTCCGACGATTCTCCGCGCCGCCGAACAGGCCGGGCGCCCGTCGCCGCGCATCGTCGCCGCGCTCCCGATCGCGATCACCGCCGATCCCGCTGCTGCCCGCCGCGTCGCGAGCGAGTCCTTCGCGATCTACGGCCAACTGCCCAGCTACCGCGCGATGCTGGATCGCGAGGGCGCTGCGCACCCGGGCGACGTCGCGCTCGCCGGCGACGAAGCGGAGCTCCGCGCCGGTCTCGGACGGCTACGCGACGCCGGCGTCACGCACTTCGCGGCGAGCCTGTTCCCGGCCGAGCCCGGTTGCATCGAGCGGACCCGGGCATTCCTGAAGGCCGAGTTCTAAGACCGGGTCGAGACCGCGCCGCGCTCAGCCGTCGCGCCGCTGCACCAGCACGCGGCTCCCGCCGGCGAAGAAGATCTGCACCTTGCTGGCGCCGAGGATCCGCTCGACGACGCCGGGGCCGAAGGCGGGATGCTCGACGCGATCCCCGGGTGCGTAGGTCTCGGTCGCGTCGTAGAAGCGCGGGGGTCGACTCGGATCCGCGACCACGAGCGGCTTGGCCGTGGCGACGCGGCTGCGGGCAGCCGGAGGCTCGCCGGAGCGTCGATGTGGGCGCGGCTTGGCAGCGTCGCCCGAGCGCATCCGGTGCCGCTTATGGCACTCGCCACACTCCACCTGCGCGACTCGCCCGTCGACCATGGCGATCACGACGTGCCAGGTCTTGCCGCAGCGCCCGCATTCTGCCTCGATGTCCGACCCGACGCTCATCTCACGACTCCGACGCTCATCTCACGACTCCGACGCTCATCTCGAAATCCCCCGGCGTTCAGCGGATCCTAGCCCCCGACCGTGGCGCGGGGTAGAGTGCCGTTCCCAACCCGAGAGCGCGGGGAACGAGAGCGCGGGGAACGAGAGCGCGGGGAACGAGAGCGCGGGGAATGAGAGCGCGGGAAAGGAAGCAGGGGAGAAAGAGTGTCCGACGAACCGCTGATCGCCGTCTTCGTCGATTTCGAGAACCTGGCGCTCGGCGCGCGCGACATGAAGGGCGCGCGTTTCCAGGTCGATCTGGTGCTGAAGCGCCTGCTCGAGAAGGGTCGCATCGTCTACAAGCGCGCGTACTGCGACTGGAGTCGCTACCGCGAGCACGTTCGCGAGTTCCACGGCGAGGGCGTCGAACTCGTCGACATCCCGCAGAAACGGCAGAGCGGCAAGAACAGCGCCGACATCCGGATGGTCGTCGATGCACTGGACCTGTGCCACGCGAAGGGTCATATCGATGTCTTCGCGTTGCTCTCCGGCGATAGCGACTTCTCGCCACTGGTCTACAAGCTCAAAGAGAACGAGAAGCGCGTGATCGGCTGCGGCGTGCGGAACTCCACGTCCGAGCTGCTGGTCGCGAGCTGTGACGAGTTCATCTTCTACGACGATCTCGTGAAGGCCCAGACCGAGCGCCCGGCGCGGCGCAAGACCCGCCAAAGGCAGGGCACGGCCGACGTGGCGCTCGATCGACTGGTCGAGATCGTCCGCTCGCTCGAGCAGGACTACGACCCGATCTGGGGGTCGATCATCAAACAGACGATGCGCCGCGTGGATCCGGGCTTCAACGAGTCGCAGCACGGCTATCGCTCCTTCAGCGACCTGCTGCAAGCGGCGGAGAACAAGGGCCTGATCCACCTCGATTACGACTCGAGCCGCGGCAACTACAAGGTGCGGCTCACCGAGGCATGAAGCGCGCGGAGAAAGCGGCGCGCATCGGGACGATCCTCGACGAGCTCTACCCGCAGCCTCCGATCCCGCTGCGCCACGCGGATCCCTTCACGTTGCTCGTGGCCGTGGTGCTGTCGGCCCAGTGCACCGATGCGCGGGTGAACCAGGTGACGCCCGGTCTGTTCGCGCTGGCCGAGACTCCCGAGGCGATGGCCCGGCTCCCCGAGGCCCGGATCCTCGCGGCGATCCGCTCCTGCGGCCTCGCGCCGCAGAAGGCGCGCGCGATTCGCGCGCTGTCGCAGCAGCTCGTCGATCGTCACGGTGGGCGCGTGCCCGCCAGCTTCGCCGAGCTGGAGGCGCTGCCGGGGGTCGGGCACAAGACGGCGAGTGTGGTCGTCGCGCAGGCCTTCGGACGGCCCGCGTTCCCGGTCGACACCCACATCCACCGG
>CAYOHN010000466.1:0-1553 GCA_964403735.1 uncultured Spirochaetales bacterium
GGCACCGGCAAGAGCACCGTTGCGCACATGTTGGCCGAACTCGGTGCCGTCATCATCGATGCCGACGCGATCGTGCACCGTTTGCAGGCGGCCGGCTCGCCGCTGCTCGACGAGATCGCCGCCGCCTTCGGCGCCGACGTGATCGCCGAGGATGGCGGGCTGGATCGCAAGCGTCTCGCCGATCTCGTGTTCCGCGATCCGGCCGCGCGGGCGCGGCTCAATGGAATCGTCCATCCGCGCGTGGGCGCAGAGATGGCGCGGGAGCTTGCTGCGGCGCGCGAGGCCAGGGCGCCGCTCGTCGTGCTCGACATCCCGCTGCTCTTCGAAGGCCGCGCGACCGGAGCCGGCGGCGCGTCGGCGCTGCGCTTCGACGCCACCGTTCTGGTCTACGCCCCGCGCGAACGCCAGATCGAACGGACGCTGGCGCGCGACGGCGGCACGCTCGAGGACGTCGAGCGGCGGCTCTCAGCCCAGTTGTCCATCGACGAGAAGCGAGCGCTCGCGGACTACGTCATCGACAACGCCGGCACCCTCGACGAGACCGAGCGCCAGGTCCGCGTGTTGTTCGGGCGGCTCGCCGGCGACTCGGCGCTGGGATAGCGTTCGGGTGCTGCCGCGTCCGACCTCGCCGTGCGTCTCGACTGCGTCTTCGCCGCCTCCGCCAACGTCCCGGATCGCGACTCGACGAAATCTCGTAGGGTGGATACCGCGCGCACTCAGGAGCTCCGTTGCTACACCTCCTCGACGATCACCCGATCCACCAGACTCCCGAGCCGCTGTCGCATCCGGCCACCGGCGATCGCAATCACTACGATCGCTTCTTCTTCAACGGCTACACGCGCGACGGCTCGCTGTTCTTCGCCGTCGCGTTCGGGACCTATCCGAACCGTGGCCTCCGCGATGCAGCGTTCAGCGTCGTCCGTGGCGATCGGCAACACGCGCTGCACGCGTCGCGTGAGGCGCGCGGCCGCGAGGACCTCGTCGTGGGCCCCATCTCGATCGACATCGAGGCGCCGATGCGGACGCTGCGCATCCGCGTGGCGGCCCACGAGTCCGGGCTCGAGGCGGATTTGCGCTTTCGTGCGTGCACCGCCGCCGTCGAGGAGCCTCGCTTCGTGCGTCGCGAGCGCGGACGCCTGCTGATGGATCTCACGCGCTTCACGCAGTTCGGCGGCTGGGACGGCTGGATCGCGGTGGCGGGCGAGCGGGTCGAGCTGTCCGCGGATGCCGCACTCGGCTGCCGCGATCGGTCCTGGGGCGTACGACCGATCGGCGAGCGCGCGCCCGGGTCGGCGCCGTCCGCGCTGCAGTTCTTCTGGTTGTGGGCACCGCTGCACTTCGACGATCAATGTACGCACTTCGCTGTCAACGAAGATGCCGCCGGCCTGCGTTGGCATCAGAACGGCGTCGTGATCCCGCGACTCGCCCGGGAGGGCGACCCCATCGACGCGAGCGGTGTCGAGCGGCTGCCGGAAGTCCGACACCGGATCGAGTGGCAACCGGGCACGCGGCGCGCGGCGCGGCTGAGCTTCACCTCGCCGCTGCCGGTGACC
>CAYOHN010000466.1:1563-2538 GCA_964403735.1 uncultured Spirochaetales bacterium
GGCGGCGCCCCTCGGTGCGGCGCGGGAGATCGTCCTCGAACCGATCCTCACATTCCAGATGCTCGGTCTCGGCTACCTGCATCCCGAGTGGGGCCATGGCGTCTGGAAGGGCCCGGAGGCAGTGGCCAGCGAGTCCTGGAGCCTCGCCGAAGTGGCCCCTCTCGACCCCAGACATCTTCACGTCCAGCAGCTGTGCCGTGCCCGCATGGGCGCGCGCGAGGGCCTCGGCGTCCTCGAACAGCTCGTGATCGGCCCGCACGCTCCAAGCGGCTTCACCTCCCTCCTCGACGGCGCCCCCGTCAAGAAAGGGGCCGGGTTGGATTCGTCAACGTTTCCCCATCCGGGGAAACGTTGACGAATCCAACCCGGCCCCTTTCTTGACGGTCAGCGGGGCGGCAAGGGCGCGTGACGGACCACGACGCCGGCTTCGCCGAGCAGCGATTCAGCGCGTGCGTCGAGGTGGTAGGCGGCGTTGTAGACCACCTCGCTGAGGCCGGCGTTGATGATGAGCTTGGTGCAGAAGAGACACGGGAAGAACGTCGTGTAGAGCGAGCCGTCCCGGACCGAGACGCCGTGATAGGCGGCCTGGATGATCGCATTCTCCTCGCCGTGCGAGCACAGGCACTCGTCGAGACGTGTGCCGGACTCGGCGAAGCCGTTGCAGCGCGGACAGCCGCCCTCGTTGCAGTTTCGCACACCGCGGGGGGTTCCGTTGTAGCCGGTGGACACGATGCGTCGGTCTCGAGCGATCACGGCTCCGACGTGGCGCTTCACGCAGTTGCTGCGCGAAGCAACCACCTGCGCGATCGACAGGAAGTACGCGTCCCAACCGGGACGCACGAAGCCCAGCGACGCCTCGAGTACGCGTTGCAACTGTTCGTGCAAACCCGCGAGATCGCCGTCGTTGCGCAGCTCGACGTCGGCGAGCTGCGCGACGGCGTCGACCAGCTGCATAGCGACGCCGTCGCTGCCGCG
>CAYOHN010000467.1:0-2537 GCA_964403735.1 uncultured Spirochaetales bacterium
GACATCCAGGCCGCGCTGTCCTACGCCGCCGAGCTTGCGCACGAGCGCACGGTGTACCTCGACCGGACGGCCTAGGATGCTGCGATTCAAGATCGACGAGAACCTGCCCAAGGAAGTCGCAGAGCTGTTGAACGCGCAAGGTCACGATGCGCTGACCGTGCGCGAGCAGGGCCATGTCGGCATGCCGGACCCGGGCCTCGCCAAGGTTTGCGGGTCCGAGGAGCGGGTCATCGTGACGCTCGATCTGCACTTCTCGAACGTCCGCATCTACCCGCCCGAGGAGCACCCGGGGATCATCGTGCTGCGGCTCGACCGCCAGGACAAGGAGTCGGTGCTGTCCGCCGTGAACGGGTTTCTCCCGTTGCTCTCGGTGGAGCCATTGAAGGAGAAGCTCTGGATTGTCGAGCCCGGCCGCGCGCGCATCTGGAGGTCGTGGGAATGAGCAACCTGAAGCCCTGAACCGCGAGAGCGTGCAGTCCCGCTCGTGACCGGATCTGTCACGGGGGCGTGCTGAAATCCATCGGTACGACGGATTTCGGGCGATTCGGTCACTGGAGGGGGACCATGAAGAGAAGCAGCCGACGATGGGGCCGGGCGGCGCCGATGCCGGAGCCGGCGACGATGGCGGGACCACGACGCGACACATTCGAGCGGATCATCGAGGCCACCCTGCTTCCCGACGTGTTCGTCGGAGACGACGCGAGCTGGGAGTTCGTCAGGGACCTGGAGGCCGTGCGGGAGCAGATCCGGCGGGCGATCGATGAGCCAGGGCAGGAAGCGCGGCGGGCCGTCGCGTGGCTCGAGCTGTTCATCGCCGGCTGCTACGAGAAGTCGGAGGAGATCGACGATTCGAGTGGCCTCTTCGGAAGCTTCGTCGTCACGCTCTTCTGTGACTGGATCCGGGCACGGCAGGCGGCCGGGGCGCCGGCCTTCGACACCGTGCGGATGCTGCTGTCCTGGATCGAGCGCGATCAGTATGGCTACTGCTTCCAGATCGAGGAATCTGCTGTCGCGGTTCTCGACGCCGCCGGACTCGCGGCGCTCGAGCAGGCCGTGCAGGAACCTTCGGGCTCGGAGGCAGCGGAACCGGTTGCTGCGAGCGAGCGAATCGTGTTCCTGAAGGCGATCCATCGGGCCCGCGGAGATATCCCGGCCTACTCCCAACTGTGTGCGTCGATCGGCGGCCCGACGCCTGCAGACTGCGAGACCCTCGCTCGGATGTTGCTGGCGCATCGGCAGGCGGAGGACGCCCTCGCGTGGGTCGAGCGGGGACTCGCGCTCGCGGAGCAGCCGCGGTGCTGGGGAAACGAATCTGCGTCGCTGCTGCCGCGCTTGCGGCGCGAGATCCTGCAGACGCTGGGGCGCAGCGAGGAGGCTCTGGCGTCGGCTTGGGAGGCCTACCAGCGGGCGCCATCGACCTTCTCGTACGAGGATCTGATGAACTTCGTCGCGAAGGGCGAGCGCGCGGAGTGGCACGCGAAGGCGCTGGCGGCGCTCGATGGTGCGGATCTCGCGACTCGGATCCGGATATTCCTCGCGACGCGCGAGTGGGCGCGTCTGGCCAGCGCCGTCGAGTCGGCCTCCCGCGATGCGCTCGCGTCGCTGAGTCACACCGTGACCGAGCCGGCCGCTCGGAAGCTGGAGCGATCGCATCCGCTCCTCGCCGCCAAGCTTCACGCGGCGATGGCCATCCGGATCCTCGACGCCAGGAAGAGCGCGTATTACGCCGCAGCGCTGCAGAACCTCGAGAACGCCCGCAACCTGCTGCTCCGCGAAGGCCGCGCCGCGGAGTGGCGGGCGCTCGCCGACGAGCTCCGGAGCGCGCATCGCCGCAAGACGAGCTTCCTGCCGGGATTCGATCTCGTCGACGCCGGGCGCTCGGCACGCGAGCCGTCGTTCCGCGAGCGCGCGCGCACTCGTTGGCGCCAGCAGTCGGGAGCGGGAGGACAGATGCAGTGGTGACGCGCAAGTCGCAGCGCGGCTCCTCGCGCTTCCTCGGCTGGAGCCCCACCCCGAGTACTGGCAGCGCGCCGGGCTGCTTCGCGCGAAGGTGTTGGCAAGGAAGCAACGGGCTCGGCTCGCGGACACCCTGATCGCCCAGTCCTGCATCGATCACGACGTCCGGCTCGTGACGCGCGACGCGGAGTTCCGACACTTCGCGCGGATCGGCGGGTTGAGACTGGCGGTCTGATCTCACGGGACAGCGCCTGCCGCGAGGAGCGCGGTCGCATCGTCGCTCCCGAGAAGCGCCCGCGGGTGTAGGCGCAAACCTGGCAGCCGTGCTCTGGATCGAAGGCGAAGGGCGCGAAGAATTGGCGCCGGTGGCGGCGGGATCAGACGAGCTCCACGGCGCCCTTGCCGGGGTTGCCCGGTTGCACCAGCCGCGCGAGTTGCACGTCGTCTTCGTCGACGATCGAGCCGTCGTCGTGATCTTCAGCGTGCGCCCCGGCAGGTCGAGCCGCAGCGTCTCTTGCGGTGGGCCGAGTTCGCCCAGCCGGCGGATTCCGGGATCGAATGTCCGTTGGCGCAGCAACCCG
>CAYOHN010000468.1:0-2535 GCA_964403735.1 uncultured Spirochaetales bacterium
CGCCGACGCCGATCGCGAGCTCGAGCAACAATCCGGCGAGCATCGGGACGACCCCATATGCGAGGCTGGTCGCGACGTCCGCGATGACCAGCATGGTGGTCGGCTCGCGCGCGGGTGCCAGACCGAAGAGCACGTGGGTGTCCGCAACCCCGAAGCCCGCACTCAGCACGGCGAACGCGAAGAAGAACGCCACCATGGCGGGCGCCGAAGCGGCATGGCCCCATCCCGCGAGCACGATCAGCAACCCGGCGGTTCCGGCGGCGGCGATGCGAAACACCGGCGCGGATCCGAAGCGGTCGACGACACGCCCCCATCCGTAGAGCGACACGAAGCCGCCGGCGTAGAACGCGGCCGTCGCGAGCACGACGTCCGCGTCGGAGAGCCCGAGCGTCCGTCGCATCATGACGATCGCGAACGGAATCGCCGTACGGCCGGCAGCACCGTACAGCACCATGCCGGCGAGATACCGTCGCAGCCGGGGCTCTGCTCTCAGCAGGCCGACGGCGTCGCGGGCGCGCAGGCGGGTGCGGCCGTCGCCGTCGGCTTCCGGCAATCGGAGCACCATGGCAACCCGCACCAGCCCCGCCACGAGTGCCACCGCGAAGAGCGGGCCGAACGCCCCCGGATGCGCCGCGAGCCAACGCTGCGCGGCGACGAAGTACGCGATCAGCGTCAGGTGCCAGCCGGTCCGGAGCACCCCGAAGAACTGCCCGATCCGGCCCGGCTCGACGTAGCCGCGGAGCAGAGGGAACCAGACCGCGCTCCCGACCACGAGACCGACGGCGGTCAGGGCGAGGCTCGCGAGCGCGATCGCCGGCCCCGCGCGGTCTCCGGCGTCGGCGAGCGCTCCGTACGCGACCAGTGGCAGGCCGGCTAGCACGGCGAACGACTGGCCGGCCACCAGGATGGTGCGCTTGCGCACGCGGCCGACCGCGCGCAGGGCTCCGAGCTGCAGGAGCTGGGCGATCGGTACGAAGGCGCGCTGCAGGCCGACGATGGCCTCGCTCGCGCCGAGGCCGACCAGGGCCAGAGTGGGCAACTGCTCGGTGTAGATAGCGCGATGCGTCATGCCGGCCGGATGGCTCAGCACGGCGAGTCGCCGCCCGCGCCGCCGCTCGGCGGGCGTCAGCCCGCCCTCTTCCGATGTCGAACAGTCTTCGGGCAAGGAAGGCCTCTCGAGAAGCGACGGTAGCGCCGGAGTCGCCGCGGGACGTCGTTCCGTCGGGGCAGGCGCACCTTGTGATTGACTCAGCGGTCGGTCCCGGTGTACATGGGTTCATCCGTCGATCCGGCTCGCTGCGTGGATCCCGTGCCGTCGAGCCCGCCTTCGGAAGATTCAAGATGCCCGGTGCCACAAAGGTCCCGGGCACGAGAGCGTCCCGAGTCGTCACCTCGTGGGTGGGAAGTGACCCCAACTGGTCAGGGCAGCCGATCAGGGCATCCGAGTTCGTGAGCACCGAATCGCCGTCCGAAGGGAGAATCGATGTCCCGCTCCGCGCGCCCCCTACTGCTGCCGATGCTGGCCCTGGTCCTCGCGACCAGCGCGTGCAAGCCCTCGAAACCCTCCATCACCATTCTCTCCCCGGAACACGGCGTCTTCACGACGGCTCCGAACGTCACTGTGACCGGACGCGTGAACAACTTCCGCGCGGGGTTCGATGTGCTGCTGAACGGCGTAGCGATCCCGGTGAACCCGGTGGACGACACCTGGTCGGCCTCGGTGCCGCTCGATGCGGTTGCCGTCGTCAACCCGATCACCGCCGCCGTGGTTCGCGTCTCCGATGGCAACGTGGTGTCACGCCAGCGGATCGTGGTCCATGCGGGCAACTCGGTGGCGGACGGTGACTTCTCGAACAACGGCATCGGATTGCGTCTGAACGACTCGGGCCTCGACCAGATCGAGCCGATCCTCGAGAGCCAGATCGATCTGGATGTGGCCGCGCTGCTGCCGGTCGGTACGACCATCATCGACAACGAGTGCTTCATCGACGGCGGCTTCCTTGGCTGCGGGGGCCGCGCGACCGTGAGCATCTCCTCGCCAACGCCCAGCATCTCCGGATTCTCGGTCGACATCGATTCGCAGACGAATCAGGCGCTGGGAGACATCGACATCTTCGACATCCAGGTGAACCTGCAGATCTCGGGTTCGGGCCTCGTCCCGGACTGCGGGCTGCGCATCACCGCCAACGCGACCCAGATCCTCGGCAACTACGGGCTGCAGCCGCTGGCGTCGGAGCCGAGCAGCGTGGACGTGAACCTGCTCGCCAACCCGAGCGTCAGCTTCACCGGTTTCAACGATGAGTTCACCAGCGGCCTCTGCGATGCCTTGATCATCGGAGACATCATCCAGCTGGTCATCGGCGACGTGCAGCCGCTCGTGTTGAACGGCCTGGTGGCGTTCCTCAGCGACCCCGACGGTTCCGGCCCGGACGACTCGCCGCTGGCCGACGCCTTCGAGGTGGCGCTCGGCGGCATCTCGATCGCCGGCCCGGTCGGGGAAGCGCTGGCGGTGAACCTGGAAGCGCCGCTCTTCGA
>CAYOHN010000469.1:0-2534 GCA_964403735.1 uncultured Spirochaetales bacterium
GGTGGACGCGGTCAGGCGTCGGAGTCGGATCCCGCGGCAGCCGCGGGCACGGCCGCCGGCAGAGGGTTTCGACGCGGGGGCGATGCGCGCCGCGGAGACGGCGTCTCGCCCTCGAGCGCAGCGGCGAGGACCTCTTCCATGTTCGACGCCGCGATGAACTCGAGCTGGCGGCGCGCGTCGCGCGGGATCTCTTCGAGGTCCGGAAGGTTCCGCTCGGGCACGATCACGCGACGGACGCCGGCGCGCAGCGCCGCCAACGCCTTCTCGCGCACGCCTCCCACCGGGAGGACCCGCCCGCGCAGCGTCACCTCACCGGTCATCGCCACATCGGACCGGACGGCGCGGCCGATCGCCAGCGAAACGAGTGCGGTCGCCAGCGTGATCCCCGCCGAGGGACCGTCCTTCGGAATCGCACCGGCGGGTACGTGGACATGGACCTGGCGCCGCGCGAGCGCGGCATCGTCGATGCCGGCGCGGGCGAGATGGGCGCGCGCCCATGTCAACGCCGCCTGTCCGGATTCCTTCATGACGTCACCGAGCTGGCCGGTCAACACCAGCCCCTGTCCGGGGGTCGTCTCGATCTCGATCCGCAGCATCTCGCCGCCGTGCTCGGTCCATGCGAGCCCGTTGGCCACACCGATCTCGCCGGCGCCCTGCAGCTCATCCGCCAGGAAGCGCGGAGGCCCGAGGAGACTGGGCAGCCGCTGCGGACTCACTCGGACACGTCGCTCGTCGCCTTCCGCGGCCCGCCGGGCGATCTTCCGGCACACCGCCGCCACCTGACGCTCGAGGTTGCGCACGCCGGCCTCGGCGGTGTAGCCCGACACGAGCCGCTCGATCGCGGTCCCGGCCCACTGGATGCGCTCGCGGGGCAAACCGTGCTCCTCCATCTGTCGCGGGATCAGGAACGATCTGGCGATTTCCACCTTCTCCTCCGGCGTGTAGCCGGCGAGCCGGATCACCTCCATGCGATCGCGCAGTGGCCCGGGGATGGGATCGAGCAGATTGGCCGTCGTGATCCACATGACGCGAGAGAGATCGAACGGCGTGTTCAAGTAGTGATCGCTGAACTTCGCATTCTGTTCGGGATCGAGGACCTCGAGCAGGGCGGACGCCGGATCGCCACGGAAGTCGGCGCCGAGCTTGTCGATCTCGTCGAGCATGAAGACGGGATTGCGCGTACCGGCCTGCCGCAGGCTTTGCAGGATGCGGCCCGGCAACGCGCCGACGTAGGTGCGGCGATGCCCGCGGATCTCCGCCTCGTCGCGCATTCCGCCGAGCGAGACGCGCACGAACTCGCGTCCCATCGCGCGCGCGATCGAGCGACCAAGGGAGGTCTTGCCGACCCCCGGCGGTCCGACCAGACAGAGGATCGGCCCCTGCGCATCCGGGCGCAGCTTGCGCACGCCGAGGTGCTCGAGAATGCGATCCTTGATGCGCTCGAGATGGGCGTGATCGGCGTCGAGGATCGCGCGCGCCTGGGCCAGATCGATGCGATCCGGCGACGAAATCGACCACGGAAGTTCCACCATCCAGTCGAGGAAGCCGCGCAGGACCTGCGCTTCGGGACCCTCCGGGTGCATGCGCTCGAGACGCTGGAGCTGGCGAAACGCTTCGGTCTCCGCCTCTTCGGGCAACTGCGCCGCGCGCAGCTTCTCGCGGTACTCCTCGACCTCCTCGAAGCGGGGATCTCCATCGCCGAGTTCCGCCTGGATCGCCCGGAGCTGCTCGCGCAGGAACTGCTCGCGATGTCCGCGCGTCAGCTCCTCCTTGGCCTGCGATTGGATCTCCGCCTGCACAGCCGAGACCTCGAGCTCGCGCCGCAGCAGCGAGTCCACGCGACGCAGGCGCGCCAGCGGATCGCGGATCTCGAGCACCTCCTGGGCGTGCGACAGACGCAGCTTCAGGTTCGAGGCCACCAGATCCGCGAGCCGGCCCGGCTCCTGCACGTTCTGCGCGACGGCGAGGACTTCGGGCGGTAGGTTCTTCAGCGCCAGCAGCTCCTCCACGCGCGAGCGCACCGCACGCATCACGGCCTCGATCTCCACCGACCATGTCGGCTCGCGGTCCGCGTCGACCGGCCGGACCCGGGCGCGGATCGCGTAGCTGTCGTCGGTCTCCGAGTACGCATCGACCTCAGCGCGCGTGAGCCCCTGGACCAGCGCTTTCACGCGGCCGTCGGGAAGCCGCATCGAGCGCATCACCATCGCGACGGTGCCGAAGCGATGCAGGTCGTCGGCGTCGGGCTCATCGAGATCGACGTCTCGCTGGGCGACGAGCAGCACGAAGCGGTCGCTGGCCAGCGCGTCATCGACGGCGCGCACCGAGCGATCTCGGCCGAGGAACAGCGGCAGCGCCATGTACGGGAACACCACGAATTGGCGCAGCGGGACGACCGGCAACTCGTCGGGCAGATCGATGAGGTCGGGAGAGTCTTGCATGCTCCCCCATCGTCCCGGCTCGGCCCCCGCTTGAGCCTCGTCAAGAAAGGGGCCGGGTTGGATTCGTCAACTTTTCCCGAACGGGAAAAGTTG
>CAYOHN010000470.1:0-2534 GCA_964403735.1 uncultured Spirochaetales bacterium
GCCGAGGTCACCGCGCGCGACCATCAAGCCATCGGCCGCCGCCAGGATCTCCCCGGCGCGCTCGAGGGCGCGCGCGCGCTCGATCTTCGCGATGACGAAGGGCTGCTGCCCCCACTCGGCGGCGGCAGCCCGCACCGCGTCGATGTCGCCGGCCGATTCGACGAAGGACTGCGAGACCGCGTCGACGCCCTCGGCCAACACGAAGCGCAAGCCCTCGCGATCGCGGTCGGTGAACGCCGCGAGACCCAGATCGACACCGGGAAGGTTCAGGCCTTTGCCGGACCGCAGCTCGCCGCCGGCGGAGACCCGACAGTGGACGGTCCGCCGTTCGACGCGCTGGACCTCGAGGCGCACGAGACCGTCGTTGAGGAAGCACGTGGTCCCGGGCTCCACCACGTCGGGCAGCCGGGCGAAGCTCACGGACGCGCCGTGCTCGTCCCCGACGCGGTCCTCGGTGGTGAGCGCGAACTCGTCGCCGGCATGCACCTCGATCGGCTCGCGGGCCAGCCGGCCGATGCGGAGCTTCGGTCCGGGAAGATCCGCGAGGATCGCCAGCGGGCGGCCGACCGTCCGCGCCGCGGCGCGCAGCCGTTCGATCGTCCGCGCGTGCCCGTCCAGATCCCCGTGCGACAGGTTGAGTCGCGCCACGTCCAAACCGGCCGCGAGCAGCTTCTCCATCGTGCCCGGCGACGACGACGCCGGGCCGATCGTCGCGACGATCTTCGTCTTGTGGTCCGGGAGCGGCATGCGGAGCCTCGGTGGATCGCGAGTCGGTGAATGCGTCGGACGCGACTCGCATCGAACCTGCGTTCGCGCAAAACCTGCGCGATCCTCTTTAATTGAGCCTCACCCGCGGAGCCCCCGTGCGCAAGCCCGATCGAGGACGACCGCCCGAGCGGCGGGTTGCGAAATGGCGGAAACGGATGGTACTCGTCGTCCTCGCGGGTTTCGTCGCCGGCTGCGGGCTGCTGCCGCGCCGGGACGCGTCCCTGCCCGAGCTTCCTCGGGAGGAGCCCCGGCGCCGGACGGTGCTGGCCACCGAAGCCGACGACGCGCGCGTCGGCGAAGAAGCCGAACAGCAGGCCATCGCCGAACTCGGCATCCTGCAGGACGAGTCGCTCCAGCGCTACGTGCAGGAGGTGGGCGCGCGCGTCGCCGCCTACGCGCCGACCACCGGCTTCGACTACCGGTTCCAGGTGGTCGACCCGTGGACCCCCAACGCCTTCGCGCTCCCCGGCGGCGCGATCTTCGTATCGCGCGGACTGCTGGCGCTGACGAACTCCGAAGACGAGCTGGCGAACGTCCTGGCCCACGAGATCGTACACGTCGCGAAGCGCCATGCCGCAGCACAACAGCTCGTCGCCAAGGCGACACCGTTTTCTTTCGGCTGGTGGGGCGCCGGACAGATCGCCGCCTATGCGCGGGATCAGGAGCGCGACGCCGACGACACCGGCCAGCGGATCGCGGCGGCGGCCGGCTACGACCCCGCCGCGATGTCGAGCCTGCTGCGCGGGCTCGAGCAGGAGGAGCGGGCCCAGCTCGGCGCCTCGCGCCTTCCCAGCTTCTTGCAGCACCATCCGGCCAACACCGAACGGATGGCGATGGCGTTCTCGCGCGGGTCGGAGCTGCCATGGGTGCCGCGGCCCGGCGTGTCCGGCGATCGCGAGGGGCACCTGCGGCGCCTCGAGGGTCTCGTCGTGGACGACAATCCCGCCGAAGGCGTCTTCCTCGGCAGCCGCTTCCTGCATCCGGATCTCGGCTTCGCGCTGAGCTTCCCCGACGGCTGGCGGCTCGTGAACACCTCGCGCATGGTCGCCGCGTTCTCGCCGCAGGGGAACGCGCGCTTCGCGATCGAAGGTGCCGGCCCGGGCGACGACCCGCGGATTGCCGCCGGCACGTTCCTGGCCGTCGAAGCTCGCCAGCTCGGCGCCCAGGTGCTGACAGCCCAGTCGCTCGATATCGGCGGTCGTCCGGCCTACGAGGTCCGCGCGCAGATCTGGACGCCGCAAGGTGCGATGGCGGGGCAGCTCACGTGGATCGCCCACGGCGGCCTGATCTATCGCCTCTCGGCCTCGGCACCCGCGCGCGTCGCGGGCCACTTCTTCGGCCGCGGCCGCGCGATGGCCCGGAGTTTCCGCGCGATCACCGAGGCAGAGCGCGCCGAGATCCGCGCCGAGCGGCTCCACATCGCCGAAGCACGATCCGGCGAGAACCTCGCGGCGCTGTCGCAGCGTACCGAGAATGCGTGGGACCCCGCTCGCACGGCGGTCCTGAACGGATTGCTGCCCGGCACGTCGCTCGAGAGCGGGCAGCTGCTGAAGATCGTGGTGTCGGAGCCGTACGAAGGACGACGGGCCGAACCGCTCGCTGCGTCGAGCGTCCGCGGGGTCCCGTAGGCTCAGTCCTCGCGGTAGGTCGTATGGCTCGGCCGCGCAGCCAGGATGTTGGCCAGGCCCCAGCTCGTGACCTTCTTGAAGGTCTCCGAGGCGATGAAGGATCGAAACGCCGCCTCGTCGCTCCAGCGCGAGACGATC
>CAYOHN010000471.1:0-2506 GCA_964403735.1 uncultured Spirochaetales bacterium
GACGCGACGGCGGCGCTCGACGAGGAACTGGCCCGCGCGCTGGACGAGGTCTCGACCGAGGAGCTGCTGCGGATCGCCGAGCGGCTCGGGAGTCGCGCGTCGGCGGGTACGCTCTGGCTGGCGATCGGCGAGCGCGCGCTGGTCGAAGGAAACCGCGGTCTCGCGATCCGCGCGCTGGCGCGCGCCGACCGCGCGCCGCGAAGCGCCGGAAATGCGACACGCCACGACCGCCTGCAGGCGGCGCTCGCGGGTCGCTCCCCGGTCACGGCGGTGCTCGGCATTCCGCCCGCACTCGGAGAGATCGAGGGGGGGGAGGGTTTCGCCGACACGCAGGTGCTGTCTGGAGCCGTAGGAGTCGCGCTTCCGCTCACCGGGCCGTTCGCCGAGGTTGCCGAGCAGACGCTGCGCGGCGTGCTGCTCGCCGCCGGGGCCTTCGGCGTCCGAGCGCAGGTTGACCCCGGGATCTCGCAGGACGCGGCTGTGGGAGCCGGGCTGCGCGTCGTGGTGCGCGATACCGGGGGCACGCCGGACGGCGCTGCCGCGGCGGTGCGCGCGTTGGCCGCCCAGCCCGATGTCCGCGCCGTGATCGGACCGATGCTGACCGAGGAAGTACAGGCGGCGGCCGATGCGGCCGCCGAAGAAGGCATCCCGTTGCTGGCGCTCACCCGACACGAATCGGTGGCGAAGGCCGGAGCCAGCGTCTTTCGTCTGGCGCTGACGCGCTCGATGGAGGCGGAGATCCTGGCCGATCACGCGGTGCGCGATCTCGGACTTCGGCAAATCGCGATTCTCTACCCGCGGGACGAATACGGCCGGGAGTTCGAGGAGCTGCTGTGGCAGGCGATCGAGGCGCGCGGTGGGCGCGTCGTGGGGGTCGCCGGCTATCCGCCGGGCACTCGCGACTTCTCCGAACCGGTTCGCCGACTCGTCGGCTGGACGCTGCTCGACGACGCACAGCGCGCCCGCCTCGCGCAGCGCGAGGCCGACCGGGCTGCAGCGGCGGCTACCGGCGGAAGGATCTCGACGTCGGCTCGACCGGGCGACGACCGGGCCGCCATCCCGGTGTCCGGGCGCGGCTTTGCGGCGAGCGAACCCGAGGAGGACGCGCTACCGCCGATCGTGGATTTCGGGGGGCTCTTCGTGCCCGATGCGCCGGACGTGGTGGGCGTCCTGGCGCAACAGTTGGCGAGCGAGGGTGTCGAGGACGTCGTGCTCTTCGGTCCGAGTGCCTGGTACCACGCGGAGCTGCTTCGCCGCGGAGGGACCCGGATGGAGGGAACCTTCTTCACGTCGTCGTTCGATCCCACGCATCCGGCGCCGCTCGTGCAGGAGTTCGTGCGCTGGTACCGCAGCAGCTTCGGCGAGGACGCGAGCGTCTTCGCCGCCCAGGGCTTCGACGCGGCGAATCTGGTGGCGTTGCAGCTCCTCGCAGGCGCCAGCGACCGCACCGCCGTGCGCGACGCGCTGCTGGCGACGGACCTGTATCCAGGGATCTCGGGTCCGATGTCGTTCGCGGGCGATGGCAACGCCCGCAAGCGCCCGTTCCTCGTCGGCGTCCGCAGCGGCCGGCTCGTCTCGATCGAGTAATTCGGGCTAGGACCGCTCGCCATGACTTTCGCCGGCAACCGCGACCCGATCGATCGCCTGCTCCAGCTGCTCGATGTCGAGGAGATCGACGTCGATTTGTATCGGGGCCAGAACGAGAGTGGCCGGCCGGGACGGATCTTCGGCGGCCAGGTAGCCGCGCAGTCCCTGGTGGCCGCCAGCCGCACCGTCGTCACCGGCCGCCAGGCGCACTCGCTGCATGGCTACTTTCTGCGCGCCGGCGATCCGACGATCCCGGTGATCTACACTGTCAGCCGGCTCCGCCACGGCAAGTCGTTCTCCTCGCGCCACGTGATCGCGCTGCAGCGCGGCAAGGCGATCTTCGACGCATCGATCTCGTTCCAGATCGACGAGCAGAGCTACGAACACCAGATGCCGATGCCGGACGCGCCGGCGCCGGAATCGCTGCCGACGCGCGAGGAGCTGGTGCGCCGGCACTTCGAGGACATCCCGGAGGCGGATCGGCACTGGGTGGCGCAGCCGCGCGCCATCGATACCCGTCATGCCGAGCGGCCGACGTTCTTTGGTGGCGGACCGCGTCGCGGCACCAACCTCGTATGGTTTCGGGTGCCGTTCCGGATCGGCGACGATCCGAGTCAGCATCTGCAGTTGCTCACGTACATGTCGGACATGACGCTGCTCGACAACGTCGTAGTGCCGCATGGGCGCCGCGGAACCCTCGGGCCCCTGATGATGGCGAGCATCGACCACGCGCTGTGGTTCCACCGGCCGGTTCGCGTCGACGACTGGCTGCTCTACGTGCAGGACAGCCCGTCGGCCAGCGGGGCGCGCGGCTTCGCCCGCGGCAGTATCTTCGCGCGCGACGGCACGCTCGTCGCCTCCGTCGCGCAGGAGGGCCTCATGCGCCCCGTCCACCGCGCCGAGGACCGGTCCGAGTAGC
>CAYOHN010000472.1:0-2485 GCA_964403735.1 uncultured Spirochaetales bacterium
GTGCTCGGCATCGGCGTCTCGCACGCACACCTGGTGACGAGCGTGCGCGGCCACGAGTACGGGAAGCCGGTCTCGACGATGCGCGCGTATCTCGGCGCGATGGAGAAGGCGCTGTACCGGGCGGTGCAGGCGCCGGAGCCCGTTCCGATCGTGCTGGCCGCGCTGCGTCCGAAGATGCTGGCGCTCGCCGCCGAGCGCGCGCAGGGGGCCCATCCGTACTTCGTTCCGCCGGAACACACCGCCCGCGCGCGCGAGATCCTCGGCCCGGATCGGATCCTCGCGCCCGAGCAGAAGGTGCTGCTGTGCACCGATCCGGCGAAGGCGCGCGCCGTCGCGCGCGCGAACATGAAGATCTACGCCGGGCTTCCGAACTACCAGAACAACCTGAAGTGGCTCGGCTACACGGACGCGGACTTCGCCGGCGACTGCAGCGACCGGCTCGTCGACGCGATCGTCGCATGGGGCGACGAGGACGCGATCCGCCGGCGCATCCAGGAGCACTTCGACGCCGGCGCGAGCCATGTCTGCATCCAGCCGCTGCACCCGGACGGCCAGCCGGTCCCGCACCGCGAAGTGCTCGAGCTGCTGGCGCCCGGCGGCGATCCGTCTTGACGTCGTGACGGCCCGGCGGCGCAAGTTCTGGGGTTGGGGCTACGAGGACGGCGGACCGACCCCGGAGCAGGAGCAGGGCATCGCGAAGACGCTGGCGCAGCGCTTCGGCGCTCCGCTCGAGCCGACGCCGCCCCCGCGTGTCGACGAGATCGAGCTGCGCGCGCCGCGCATCACCGTCCCGGACGTGCTCGCTCCGATCGTCTCGCGCGATCCGGCCGACCGGCTCGCGCACACGTACGGCAAGAGCTACCGCGACGTCATCAGGGCGCTGCGGCGGCGCTTCGATCCGGCGCCGGATCTGGTGGCGTTTCCGGCCGACGAGGGCGACGTCGTCGCGCTGCTCGACTGGGCCAGCGGCGCACGCGTCGCGGTGATTCCGTATGGTGGTGGCTCGTCGGTCGTCGGCGGCGTCGAGCCGGACGTCGGCGGCGGCTACGCCGGGACGCTGTCGCTGGATCTGCGCCAGCTCGACCGCATCGTCGAACTCGACCGCGAATCGCGCGCCGCGCGGATCCAGGCCGGCGTGTACGGACCTGCGCTCGAAGACCAGTTGCGCCCACACGGGCTGACGATGCGTCACTACCCGCAGTCGTTCGAGTTCTCGACGCTCGGCGGCTGGATCGCCACGCGCTCGGGTGGACACTACGCGACGCTCTACACGCACATCGAGGAGTTCGTGGAATCCGTGCGTGTGGTGACGCCGACCGGCGTCATCGAGAGTCGGCGGCTGCCCGGCTCGGGGGCCGGGCCCGATCCGAACCGGCTCTTCGCCGGCTCCGAAGGCGCGCTCGGCATCATCACCGAGGCGTGGATGCGGCTGCAGGACCGGCCGCGGTTCCGCGCGTCGGCAGCGGTCCGCTTTCCGGGTGACGACGGCTTGGCGCGCGGCGCCGAGACCGCGCGGGCGCTCGCGCAATCGGGATTGTTCCCGAGCAACTGCCGTCTGCTCGACGCCCAGGAGGCCGCGAACTCGGGCGCCGGCGACGGCGACGTCGCGATCCTGCTGATCGGCTTCGAGTCCGCGGATCATCCGCTCGACGCTTGGATCGCCCGCGCCGTCGAGCTCGCGCGCGACGCCGGCGGCGAGCTGCCCGAAGGCGAGCCGCGGCTCTCGAGCGGCGGCGGCGAAGGCGCGCGCGGCGGCGCCGCCGGCGCGTGGCGCAGCGCATTCCTGAACGCGCCGTACCTGCGCGACCTGCTGGCGCGCGCTTCCGTCGTGTCGGAAACCTTCGAGACCGCGATTCCCTGGGACCGCTTCGCCGCCTTCGATTCCGGCGTGCGCGAGGCGGTGGGGGAAGCGCTGCGAACCGTCTGCGGCGCGGGAACGCTCTCGTGCCGGTTCACGCACGTCTACCCGGACGGGCCGGCGCCGTACTACACCGTGCTCGCACCGGGTCGTCGCGGCAGCGAGCTCGAACAGTGGGACGCCATCAAGGCCGCGGCCGGCGACGCGATCGAGCGACTCGGCGGGACGATCACGCACCACCATGCCGTCGGGCGCGATCACCGGCCGTGGTACGACCGCGAGCGCCCGGAGGGCTTCGCCCGCGCGCTCGCCGCTGCGAAGCACGCGCTGGACCCGGCGGGTGTACTGAACCCGGGCGTGCTGTTGCCTCCGCAGCCCGTCGGGTAGCCACCGCCGAGCCGCGTGGAAGCACGCAGCGTCTGCCCGCTAAGCTCCGGCGTCATGGCACGCATCAACGAGCACTACCTCGAGCTGTCTGCAGGCTACCTCTTCCCCGAGATCGGCCGCCGCGTCGCGGGCTTCGCCGCGGCGCATCCCGACGCGCAGATCATCCGGCTCGGCATCGGCGACGTCACGCTGCCGCTGGTGCCGGCCGTCGTCGACGCGCTGCGTCGCGCGAGCGAGGAG
>CAYOHN010000473.1:0-2462 GCA_964403735.1 uncultured Spirochaetales bacterium
GGCGAGAGCGAACGCGTGGCGCACTTCGGGCTGGGTCCGCTCGCGACCGAAACCGAGCTGCTGGTTGGTGTCGAGTGGCTCGGGGGCGGTGTGAGCTACGCATTGGCATCGCCCGGCGAGGAGATCGCGATCGTCCGGAACCCGCCGCGCAGCGGCTGCGGGCTGCTCGGCGCGGAGTTCCTGGCCCCCTTCTGGCTGCTGCGCCGCCGGGGTCGGCTGCGACGAGCCCCACGCTGAACCTGACGACCCGCGGACGACGCGCGAAGAGGCGCCCGCTTCGCGGTACCTTCCCGCCCGTGCCGAGCGCGTCGCCGGCTGGGTCCCGCCGGAGATCGCGCCGTCCGTCATCACGCCGCCGGCGAGGAGGAAGGGTCCATGAGCCGTCCGTTTCCGACCGACCATCCGATGTTGCGCGGGCCGTGGGAGCCGTGGCCGATCGAGGGGGAGATTCTCGACTGCGCGGTGGTCGGCGAGCTGCCGCGCGAGCTGCACGGAACGCTCTACCGCAACGGCCCGAATCCGCAGTTCGCGCCGACCGGCGGCTACCACTTCTTCCTCGGCGATGGGATGGTGCACGCGTTCCACTTCGAGGACGGCCGCTGCTCGTACCGCAATCGCTGGGTCCGCACGCCGCGCTTCGAAGCCGAGCGGGCGGCGGGACGTCCGTTGTTCGGCGACCTCTTCGCCGGCGAGCCAGCGGATCCCGCCGCGAAGGGCGTGCCGAATGGTCCGGCGAACACCAACATCGTCTGGCACGGCGGCAAGCTGCTGGCGCTCGTCGAGGGCGGGCTCGAGCCGGTCGAGCTGGACGCCGAGACGCTCGAGACGCGCGGCGTGTGGGATTTCGCGGGTCGGCTGCGCCGCCCGATCGATCCGGAGCGGGCCGCGCTGCTCGGGATCGAGACGCCCGACGGCAAGGTGGCGGGATCGGTCACGGCGCATCCGAAGCTCGATCCCGAGACCGGCGAGATGCTGGCCTTCGGCTACTCGTTGTTTCCGCCCTACCTCACGTACTACGAAGTGTCCGCCGCTGGCGAGATGACGCGGATCCAGGACCTCGATGCTCCGTTTCCGAGCATGGTGCACGATTTCGTCGTGACCCGGGATCGCGTGTTGTTTCCGCTGTTCCCGGCCACGCTGCGGCCGGAGCGCGCGGCGAGCGGGGAGTCCGTGCTCGGCTGGGAGCCCGAGCTGGGAACGCGGATCGGTGTCATGTCGCGCCGGGAGACGGGCGGCGAGCTGCGCTGGTTCGAGACCGATCCCGGCTACGTGTTCCATCCGATGAACGCCTACGACGACGGGCCGCGCGTCATCGTGGATCTCGCCCAGTACCCGCGCCTGCCCCTGCCGCTGCCCGGGGAGGAGCGCGACTTCGTCTCGCTCGCGACGTGGGTGCGCTGGACGCTGGACCTCGATGCCGGCACGGTGAAGCAGGAAGCGCGCGACGATCGCTCGATCGAGTTCCCGCGCATCGACGAGCGGCGGGTCGGGCTGCCGTACCGATATGGCTACGCCGGGGCCGGAAGCCGCTCGGCGGTCCACGGCTTCGATCAACTCGTCCGCTACGACGTGCAGACCGGCTCCGCGCAGGTGCACGTGCTCGGCGCACAGGATGTGGCGAACGAGCCGGTCTTCGTGCCGCGCTCGGCGGATGCGCCCGAGGGCGATGGTTGGCTGCTCGCGGTCGTCTGGCGCGGTGAGGAGAATCGCAGCGACCTGCTGGTGCTCGATGCACGGAACGTCGACCGCGAGCCGCTGGCGACCGTTCGGCTGCCGCATCGGGTGCCGAACGGCTTCCACGGCAACTTCCGGAATCTCGGCGCGTGAAGCGCGGCGTGGTGCTGATGGCAGTGGCGGCGTTGTGGTTCGCGGGCTGCGCGGGGAGCGCCCCGACGCGCGCTCCGCGCCCGCGGCCGCTTCCGCAGACGCAGACGCAGACGCCGGCGCCCCTGCCGGCGCCGGCGCAGGTTCCGCTCGCGGAACGCGCGTATGCCGAGGGCTACACGGACGGGTGGAGAGACCGCGAGGCCGGCGTGAGCCCGGATCACAGCCGTCACGCCACGCCCTATCACCAGAGCAGCGGCAGCGAGTTCCGGGCCGGCTACGCCGACGGCTACCAGCGCCGTCCGCATCGTTACGGCGGCGGCGTGGAGTGAGCGGGCGCTGCGCGCGGCGGCGTGGGTTTCCGGCGCCGACGTTGCAGCGGGCGTTGGGAACACTGGCGGGGATCGCGCTGCTGCTCGCGTGTGCCGGCCGGGGCGGGGAGCCGACCGATGGCCCCCGAGTTCCCGCGATGCCTTCGCTTCTGCGCGTCGGAACGAGCGGCGACTATCCGCCGTTCTCGATGCGCGCGCTGATCGAAGCGTCGAGCGTGCCGAGCCTGCTGCCTGGTGGGACCGGGCACCCGCGTTGATCACGCCGTCCCGATCCAAGATGATGAGCGGAGGATTCGTCATAGCTGC
>CAYOHN010000474.1:0-2456 GCA_964403735.1 uncultured Spirochaetales bacterium
CACGATCACGTCGCCCGCGCTGGTCGAGAACACGACGGCGATGAACGCCAGCGGCAGGACCCAGCCGACGCCGTTGTAGAACGCGATGCCGGCGAGCGGGAACAGCGTAAAAGCCGCCATGCCGACCGCGCGTCGACCCGTGCGGTCTCCGACGCGGCCCGCGACGACGTTGCCGACGATGCCGACACCGCCGCTCGTCAGCAGCATCACCGAGTAGTGCCAGGGCGACCAGCCGTGTTCGTTCTGGACGAACAGCGATGCAAACTGGAATACCGAGATGGCGCCGAGCGCGTGGATCAATCCGGCGCCGCCGACCAGCACTGCGCGGCGCGGATTGCCGCGGGCGAGCGCCAGCAGCGAGCGGAGCGACGCCGCGACCCCGCCCCGAGTTCCCGCGGTCTGCTCCTGGTGAACACGGAAACGCGTCGTCTCCTGGAGCTGGCGCCGGAAGTAAGGGAGTAGCAGGAGCGGCACTGCGCCAAACGCGTAGAGCGCGCGCCAGCCGAACGGCACCACGTCGATGGCCGCGAACAGCAACGCGCCGAGTCCGTGCCCGAACGCCGAGAGCGCGCCGAGGATGCCGACGCCCCAGCCGCGATGCGCCGCCGGAAACTCCTCGGCGAGCATCACGATCCCCACGGCCGAGAGCGTCGCAACGAACGCTCGCGTCATCAGCTGGAACGCGACGAAGTGCAGGGGAGTCTGCGCAAGCGCCGTCCCCAGCGTGAACAGGCTCATGCCGATCAGCGAGGCGAGGAATACACGCCGGCGACCGAGCCGGTCGGCGACAGGCAGCAGGAAGAACGCCACGAGGCCGCCGAGCCGGATCGCGCCGAGATAGAAGCCCAGCTCGTGCTCGGCCATCCCGAGATCTTCGGAGATGTGCTTGAGTGCGGACGTCAGCAGTGACAGGTCGTAGCTCTCGAAGAACAGCCCGAGCGCGACGATGCCGAGGATCCGGAAGTAGCGGTCCTCGATCGCCGGGACGCGCCCGAGGAACGGCGGGATCCACCACGGGTTGCGGCGACGGAGTGGCCGGCCGCCCGGAGCCGACGCGGAGGCGGGATCGGATTCCGGGTCGGGAGTCGCCGTCACGGGCGGGGAGCCTACCGGGTGGCGAGCGGAACCGGGAGGGCGGCCCGGTTTCGTTTTGGATTCGCAGGGCCAGCCGGTAGTCTCGCCGTGTGCGACCGCACTCCGAGACGATGCGCTGGGCGTCCGCGGTGTCCGAGCGACGCGACCCGGAAGCCGCCGCCGAGGAAGTGGCGGACGGCGTGCGCCGGGAACTCGGGAGCGCTCCGGATCTCGCGCTCGTGTTCTGCGGGGATGGCTACGCGCCGGACGTCGCGCGGATCTCGGAACGGCTCGGAGCGGAGCTCGGCGGCGGCCTCTTGCTCGGCTGCACCGCGCGGAGCGTGATCGGCGCCGGCCGCGAACTCGAGGGGCGACCGGCGCTGTCGCTGACGGCCGCACGCCTGCCGCAGGTCTCGGTGCGCTCGCTGCGCGTGGCCGGCGATGGCTTTCCGCACGGCGCCGACGCCTGGCGCGAAGCCTTCGAGATCGATCCGGCCGCACGGCCGCATTTCCTGCTGCTCGCCGATCCGTTCAGCTGCGACGTCGAAGCGCTGGTCCAACAGCTCGATCGCGATTTTCCGGGCGCCGTCTCGATCGGCGGATTGGCGAGCGGCGCCGATCGGCCCGGCGAGAACGCGTTGCTCCTCGAGCAGCGCATCCATCGCGAGGGTCTCGTCGGGGTCGCGCTGTGGGGCAACCTGGTCGTCGATGGCGTCGTCGCGCAGGGCTGCCGTCCGATCGGCCAGCCGATGTTCGTCACACGCAGCCGCGGGCCACTGCTGACGGAACTCGACGGCCGGCCGCCGATGGACATCCTGCGCGCGCTGTTCGACGCCTCGGGTCCGCGCGACCGGATGTTGATGCAGAGCGCGCTGTTCCTCGGGATCGAGATGGGTCCCGAGCAACACGAGTACCGTCGCGGCGATTTCCTGATCCGGTCGCTCGCCGGCGCGGATCCCGAGATCGGCGCCCTCGCGGTCGGGTCCCCTCTGCGCGAGGGCCTGGTGGTACAGTTCCAGGTGCGCGACGCGCGCACGTCCGCAGAGGATCTCGAAGAGCGACTCACTCGGTACCGGCAGACGTCCACACCCGGAGGCGCTCCTTGCGGGGCGTTGCTCTTCTCGTGCCTCGGCCGCGGAGCCGGCTTCTATGGAACCGCAGATCACGACAGCCAGGCATTCCGTCGTCACCTCGGCGAACTCCCGCTCGGCGGCTTTTTCTGCAACGGCGAGATCGGCCCGGTGGAGCGACGCAGCTTCCTCCACAGCTACACCAGCGCCTTCGGAATCTTCCGCCCGCTCTCGGCAATCTGAGGCGTCAACCAAGGGGGCCGTCAACCAAGGGGCCGGGTTCGTTCGTCAACCAAAAGGTTGACGAACGAA
>CAYOHN010000475.1:0-2454 GCA_964403735.1 uncultured Spirochaetales bacterium
GACGCGGCACGGCCACCGATGAAACACGGCGGAACGAAGCCCGGAGCGGCGCGCGGGGCGCGGCGAGCACGTGGGCGTCTATGCGCTTTTGTCAGGGCGCGTCAGGTTGGAGCGAGGCCACCGAGGCTTGCATCGGCGCGCCGGTCGGAAACGGAGCTGGCAGGGACGATGGCGTTGACGGGTGATGGACAAAGGCCACCACTCGAATCGACGGGCACGATCCGTAGGCGCTGCATGAAGATGGAGAGGAGGCGGACGGTCATGACGCTTGCTGCAACGGAGGAGCACGAGCGTTGGGTAGGGCGCGCGCGACGATGTCGCATCCGCAGCGAGGACAGCGGCGAACGTCGCGACCAGTGAGCAGGAAGAGGCGCTCGCGGTAGTCGAGCGGCGGCGGCACTTCGGCGGGCAGGGCGAAGGCGGCGCGGGCGCGGGCCTTGGGGCTCGCGTAGAGGCCGAAGTGGCGGATCTTGTGGAAGCCGGGCGGCAGGACGTGGCGAGCGAACCGCGCGAGCAGCTCGGGGCAGGGCATGGCCGCGCGCCCGTCGCCGCGCGTGCGGATGACGACGCGGTCGTCGGACACCGCGAGGATGCGGCTGTTCGACAGGGCCACGCGGTGCGTGTAGCGGCCAAGGTACTCGACGACGTACTTGGCGCGATCGAAGGAGCGCTTCGCGTGGACGTACCAGTCCTTCTGGGCAACACGCGCCAAGAGGCGATCGAAGGCCTCCGGATCCTCGAACTCATCGAAACCGCGAAAGGCGCCCTCGTCGTAGGCAACACGCAGCGCATCGCGCATCTTGCCGCGCATGACGCGCCCCATGGCCTTGACGGGAAACAGGAAGCCTTGGCGAGCCGGCGCCCAGGTGTCGTCGTCGCGCAGACCGCCACCGGTGACGATGGCGTGCACGTGCGGATGGAAGAGCATCTCCTTCGTCCACGTGTGCAACACGATCGTGGCGCCAATCATCGCGTCGAGCCGGCTGCGACCGAACTCGCGCAGCGTGGCGCCGGCGCAGGAAAACAGCAGCCCGTAGACGACCGCCGGAGCGTAGGCCGCGAGCGGCCGCAACTCCGAAGGAAGCGTGAAGACGACGTGGAAGTGCGGCACGTCGAGCAGACGCCGACGCTCAGCCTCGATCCACTGTTCCTGTTCGAGCGCCTGACACTTCGGGCAGTGCCGATTGCGGCACGAGTTGTATGCCGGAAACTCGTAGCCGCAGCGTCCCTCGCATTCCTCGAGGTGTCCGCCCAGCACCGCCGTGCGGCACTGGCCGATGTCGGTCAACGCGCGCCGCTGCTCGGGAGTCAGGTGAAGCTGAGCCTCGAGCGCGGGACGGTGCTGGCGGACGATGTCGGCAAGCTCGTAGCGGGGCGCCCCGATGCGGGCACCCATGTCTATCTGCGGGGTTGAGGCAGAAGATCGAGCGGGCTCGGCGTCTGCCGCACGAGCTTCTCCGTCACCCGCGCATAGCGCGCGGTGGTCTTGATGTCGGCGTGCCCGAGCAAGGCGCTGACGACGCGCACGTCGGTACCCTCCTCGAGCAGGTGCGTGGCGAAGCTGTGGCGCAAGACATGGGGCGTGACGCGCTTCTTGATGTGCGCCTCGGTGGCAGCCAAGGCCAGCGCAGCGCGTACCGTCTCTGGTCGCGGCAAGCGCCCCTGGGCGTTAGCGAACAGGCACGGGAGCGGCGGACGCGCACGAGCCCAGTACGCGCGCAACCAGTGGTACAGGACCGGGGAGAGCTTCGTCTCGCGGGGCTTGCCTCCCTTGCCGTTGCGGACGCGAACAACGCCACGCTCGCGATCGATGTCGTCAATCGTCAGCGCCAGCGCCTCCCGAATGCGCAGACCGCAGCCGTACATGACCATCGCGATGGCCTGGTAGCGCGGCTTCCGTATCGCGTTGAGCAGGCGGTGCACCTCGCCCTTCGACAGAACCACCGGCAGCCGCGAATGACGCCTCGGTAGCTTGATGAAGGACACCATCTCTGGTGCGCCCAGTGTCTTGCGAAAGAGAAATAGCAAGCCGCAGAGCCTCATCCGCTTCGCCTGAGCTCCGCCCTCGCCCGCAGTCACGCCATCGACGAAGTCCCGAAGCTCGTCGCGCGTCACCGTTGCAATCGGCCTGCCCACGTGTCGCGCCAGCTCCTCCGCACACGCGCGATAGCAATGCCGGGTAGATTCGGCGTACTCTGCGCGAGCCAGGTCCTGTTCCAGTTGAGTGATCGTACTATCCATGAGAATCCTCCTCCGGTGCGGGGTTAAAGGCGCACCGGTACTCAAGGAGGATCGCTCATTCGGTCAGCAATTCAGGGCCTGGCACCTTTTCCCGCGACTTCCGCCGCGTAGCGGCTTCGTTCCGATCCTGAACGGCCACATCGACCGCCAAGGCGATCCTGAATGTTGTGAGTGTTTCGTCGGTGCGGGAGCCAGTGACGACGCGGCACGGCC
>CAYOHN010000476.1:0-2445 GCA_964403735.1 uncultured Spirochaetales bacterium
CTGCCCGAAGTCGGCGCCGAGTTCGCCGCCGGCGACTCGTTCGGCACCATCGAATCGGTGAAGGCGGTGAGCGATCTGTTCGCGCCCATCTCGGGCCGGGTCACGGCCGTCAACGACACGCTCGAAGACGCGCCCGAGAGCGTCAATGCGGATTGCTATGGCGCGGCCTGGATCGTGAAGCTCGAGGCCACGGCGGACGACCCACTGGCCGAGCTGATGGACGCCGACGCCTACCTCGCCTTCTGCGCCGAGCGCGGCTGAGGCCCGAGCCGCGACCGACCCGGCGTGGATCGACCCGATCGGCGCGCCGAGCGCTCCGCTCCCAGCTGTCCCATCGATCACCCGGAGCCGCGAGCGTCAGACCGGTCGTGGCTCCTGACCGAGTCGCTGACGGGCGACATCGGCCCACGCGCCCCCCGCATCGAGCTGCAGGTAGCGCCGCCAGTGCTCGCGGGCCGGAACGCCGCGGCCCAGCTTCTCGTTGAGCAGCGCCAGATTGATGTGCAGATCGGGGTACGTCGGGTCGGAGCGCAACGCCGCCTGATAGTGCTGCAGCGCCATCTCGTCCGCGCCGTCCTCCTCGAGCAGGTTCGCGAGGTTGAAGTGCCCCTCGACGTGTTGCGGCTCGAGCTCGAGACAGCGACCGAAGTGCCGCCGCGCGGTCTCGCGGTCGCCCCGGTTGTAGTGCACTGCGCCCAGGTTGCAGTGCGCGTCGGCGAAATCGTCGTCGAGCGAGAGCGCCGTCTCGTAGGCATCGATCGCCTTCGCGTAGGTCGCCGGATCGGCATCGAGCTCACAGCCCCGCTCGAACCACTCGACCACCGTCCGGGCGATGCGTGCGGAATCGACCGCTTCGATCAAACCTTCGCCGTCGAGATCGCCGCGGCGCGGGAACGCCGCGACATCCGGCGTCACCGTCTCCGTCGGACGTCTCGGAGCGTCGAGATCGAAGACGATCTGGCCGTCGGGCTCCTCCAGCACGTGCCCTGAGCGCAGCACCAGGCGATCGCTGCCCGCCGACCACAGGCGCAGCACGGCAGCCGGGTCGTCGAGCTCGGGGTGTCGCTCGCGCACGAGGTCGATGCTCCGGCGGATGCGCCGCAACGAGACGCCCCGCTCGATCAGACCGAGGATGCTGCGCACCCCCACGAGTGCCTTGAAGTCGAGCTGCTCGGGGGGCGACTCATGCGTGGCCGGCCGGGTCGGCACGAGCTCGCCTTCACGCGACGCACCCGCGCCACCGGGCAACAGCTCGGTGCGCTGCCAGTAGCGCAGTCGCGAAGGATTCACGCGCAGAATGCGCGCCGCATGCTGAAGCGAATACGACGTCACGCGCAGAGACTACATCTTGCCTCCGTGGATCCAACGACTCCTCGCCGCTTTCGTGCCGAACGCGACTTGCGGCGAGGCGGCGAGCGGCATGTATCGCGGCACAGATCGACCACTGCACGGTGTGTCCCGGCAGCGAGGCATGCGCGAGCAGCCACAGGCAGAGGATGCGCGATCCACCGCGATGCTACGGTGGCGGCGACGAGGTTTCAGATGCTGGTGCCCGGCCTCGACTTCAAATCGAGTGTGGAGCGTGTCGCCACGTTCCTGGCGGGTTCGATTCCCGTCCCTCGCCGCCACCCTTCGGCATGCGGGTCCGTGGACCGGCAACGGAGCAGCCGCTTCGATGCGCTCGGCCCCGCGCGAGCGCACTCCACCCCACCCCACCCCCGCGCGAGCGGGCCTCGCGCAAGGGGAAGGCAGCGCCGGGGCCCGGGCCCGAATCGGCGCGATCTCACCTCCAGACAGGCCCACTGGACGCCGATCCGAAAGGGAGTAACGTCGAGACATGCCCCGTGACGGGGCCCCAGCCACACCGGGAGAGCCGCACGACCCCTCGTCGCACACGATCCAGAATCGAGCGATCGACGCTCCGGCAGTCCGCGAGCGTCCGCCTCCGCCCGAAGCGTGTCG
Source organism: uncultured Spirochaetales bacterium (assembly GCA_964403735.1). GTDB lineage: Bacteria > Myxococcota_A > UBA9160 > UBA9160 > PR03 > CAADGG01. The sequence continues at coordinate 1,963 of CAYOHN010000476.1, forward strand.
ACGAATGTCGATCGTCCTCCTCCGGTGTCCTGCCAACGGCCCTCGCCGGGCCAAGACGGAGGTCACTCGATGCGACAGGCGAACGAGGTCAACGTGCTCATCCATTTCCGCGACGTAGCTACGGACGAAGACCTCAAGGATCACCTCACCGCACGCTGCCACCATCTCGCCAACGAGTTTCCCGAAACGGACCATTACGAGCTGACGCTCGAACACGAACACGGCCACGTCAGGGCCCACGGCCACGTGACCGGCAAGCACACCGATGCGGCGGCGCACTCGCCCCCCATCGAAGGTCTCAGGGCAGCCGGAGACACGCTGCTCCAGAAGCTCCATACCGAGCTCCGCAAACATCACGACAAGCGCATCTTCGCCGAACGGCGTCGCGAGCAGAAGAAGCGCGCCGCCAGCCGCATCACCTGATCGGCTGCGGGGGCCCGGTCCATCGGCCGGGCCCTCGTCCGCGCGACACTGCCCCCCCCC
>CAYOHN010000477.1:0-2431 GCA_964403735.1 uncultured Spirochaetales bacterium
GCCCCCGCCCCGGAATGGAAGTCCACCGCCTGCATCCTCTGCGAATGCAACTGCGGGATCGAGGTGCAGCTCGGGGGTGAGGATGGCCGACGCTTCACCCGGATCCGCGGCGACAAGAGCCATCCGATCTCCCGCGGCTACGCCTGCGAGAAGGCGAACCGGCTCGATTTCTACCAGAACGGCCGCGACCGCCTGACGACCCCGCTGCGACGTCGCCCCGATGGAAGCTTCGAAGCGATCGACTGGGACACCGCGATCCGCGAGGTCGCCGAGAAGCTCGCTGCGATCCGGGACGCCCATGGCGGCGACAAGATCTTCTACTACGGCGGCGGCGGTCAGGGCAATCATCTGCCCGGCGCCTACTCCCGTTCGACGCTCGCCGCCCTCGGCAGCGTCCATCGCTCGAATGCCCTCGCGCAGGAGAAGACCGGCGAGTTCTGGGTCAACGGAAAGATGTTTGGCGGCATCGTGCGCGGCGACTTCGAGCATTGCGAGGTCGGCGTCTTCCTCGGCAAGAACCCCTGGCAGTCCCACTCGATCCCCCAGGCGCGGGTCACCCTGAAGGCGATCGCGAAGGATCCGGCGCGCAAGCTGATCGTCATCGATCCCAAGCGCACCGAGACGGCCGACATGGCGGACATCCACCTGGCGGTCCGGCCCGGCGCCGACGCCTGGCTGCTCGCCGCCCTGGTGGCGACGATCGTCCAGGAGGGCCTCTTCGACGCAGCCTTCATCGAGGAGCACGTGGCGAACCTGGCCGACGTCCTGCCCTTCTTCGATGCGCTCCCGATCGACGACTACGCGGCGAAAGCCGGCGTGCCGAGCGAGCGGATCCGCGAGGCGGCGCGCGTGATCGCCGGCGCCTCGAGCGTCTCGTTCTTCGAGGACCTCGGCGTCCAGATGAACCGACACTCGACGCTGGTCAGCTACCTGAACCGGCTGTGCTGGATCCTGACGGGCCAGTTCGGCAAGCGGGGCGCCATGGGCTCGCCGATTCCCTTCCAGCTCCTCGTCGGAAAGGGTGGCGGAACCCGCGAGCGCCGAAGCCCCGTTGTCGGGGCCCGCGTGATCGCCGGCCTCGTACCCTGCAACGTGATCGCCGAGGAGATCCTCACGGAACATCCGGATCGCTATCGCGCGATGCTGATCGAGTCGGGAAACCCGGCGCACTCGCTGGCCGACAGCGCGCGCTTCCGGGAGGCGCTGGACGCCCTCGAGCTGGTCGTCGTGATCGACGTCGCGCTGACCGAGACCGCGCGCTGCGCCGACTACGTGCTGCCCACGGCGACGCAGTACGAGAAGGCCGAGGCGACCTTCTTCAACTTCGAGTTTCCCGAGAACGCCTTCTTCCTGCGGAAGCCGCTGCTCGAGCCGGCGCCGGGAACGCTCGCGGAGCCGGAGATCCACGCACGACTCGTCGAGGCGCTGGGCGCGCTGCCCCTCGACGTCGTCGATGAGCTGCGTGTCGCCCTCGGCGAGAGCCGGGAGCGATTCGCCGAAGTCTTCTTCGCGCGCGTGGCCTCGAACCCGAAGCACATGGCGGTCGTTCCGGCGATCCTCTACCGCACCCTCGGCGAGCTCCTGCCGAAGGGCAGCGAGTCCGCGGCCGCCGTCTGGGGCCTCGCGCAGATGTGCGCGCTGCGGAGCGGAGAGGCCGTGCGCGCCGCGGGCTTCGAGGGCGAGGGTCCGGCGCTCGGTGAGGCGCTCTTCCAGGCGATCCTCGAGTCGCCTACGGCGGTCGTCTTCGCAAAGCATGCCTACGAGGACAGCTGGAATCGGGTGGGCGACAAGAACGGTCGGATCGACGCCGCCGTGCCCGAGCTATTCGATGCGCTCCGTTCCCTCGCGACGTCGGCGCCGGTTGCCCCGAGCGAGGAGTTCCCGTTCCTGCTGTCGGCGGGTGAGCGCCGGTCGTTCACCGCCAACACGATCTTCCGGCATCCCGATTGGCGGAAGAAGGACCGCGAGGGCGCCCTCTTCATCCACCCCGACGATGCGCGCGCACTCGGTCTCGCGAGCGGTGCGCACGCGCTGCTGACGACGCGGCGCGGCCGGACACGGGTGCTCGTGGAGACCAACGATCGGATGCAGCCCGGCCATCTCTCGTTGCCCAACGGAATGGGGCTCTCGAATCGCGAGGCCGACCCCGTCGGAACGGCGCCGAACGAGCTCACGGCGAGCGAGGACCGCGACGAGTTCGCCGGCACCCCGTGGCATAAATCGGTGCCCGCCCGACTCACGGCGCTCTGAGCGGCAGCGCCGGGGGGAGCCGGCGCCGGCGGCGCCGTCGGGGGCCCCCAATCGCTCACCCCGAGGGATAGGTCGGGTCGGGGGCTTCGCGGCGACTCGAACCTCGGCATCTTCTATTCAGATTTGGGACCTAAAGTTTAATAGTATCGCCGGCTATTCAGCTTTGCTCAGCTGAAGAGTC
>CAYOHN010000478.1:0-2425 GCA_964403735.1 uncultured Spirochaetales bacterium
CGTCAGCACGCCGCGCTCCGGTCGCATCCTGCTGTTGGAGCGCGATCGGGACGGGGACGGCTGGCCGGACGGGCAGCAGGTGCTGCTCGACGGTCTCGATCGCCCGCACGGCCTCGATCTGCACGAGGGTTGGCTCTATGTCGGCGAGACCGGCGCGATCGCTCGCGTCCGGTTCGATGCCGAGCGGCGGCAGATCGAGGGACCGGTCGAGCGCGTGATCAGCGATCTGCCCGCCGGCGGCAATCACTGGACCCGAACGATCCGCTTCGGTCCCGACGGCTGGCTATACGTGTCGATCGGCTCGAGCTGCAACGCCTGCGTCGAAACGGATCCGCGCCGTGCCGCGCTCCTGCGCTTCCGCCCGGACGGCAGCGACGAGCAGGTGGTGGCCACGGGCCTGCGCAACTCGGTGGGCTTCGACTGGCAGCCGGGGACCGGCGAACTCTTCGCCACCGACAACGGCCGCGACCTGCTCGGCGATGATTTCCCGCCGTGCGAGCTCAACCGGATCGTCCCGAACGGCTTCTACGGCTGGCCCTTCGCCAACGGCGATCGCATCGCCGATCCGGACTTCGGCGCGGACCGCGACCAGGAGATCCGCGAGTCGATTCCGCCCGCTCATGCATTCGCCGCCCACAACGCGCCGTTGGGCATCCACTTCCTGCGCGGCGAACACTGGCCCTCTGCCTACCGACACGCCGCGATCGTCGCTCTGCACGGATCCTGGAACCGCACGACGAAGGATGGCTACGAGGTCGTGTCCCTGCATTGGCGCGCCGACGGCTCCATCGAGGAGCGAAGCCTCGTGACGGGCTTCCTGCGCGACGACGGCGACGTCATCGGACGGCCCGTCGACGTCGCCGAAGGGCCCGACGGCGCTCTCTACGTGTCCGACGACTACGGCGGCGCCATCTACCGGATCGCGCCGGCCGGCGAGACGCGCGCGGACGGCCCCGGCGGACCCGACGGAACGGCGCGAGTGGCCGGCACTCCGGATCCGCTCGCCGCGCTGTCGTCGGCGGACCGGATCGCGGCCCACCGGCGCGGCGCGGCGCTGTACGAGACGCAGGACTGCGCGCGCTGCCACGATCCCGAGCGTGCGGAACCGGGCGTCGTTCCGGTGCCGCTCGAAGCCACCGCGCTCCGCGCGAAATACGGCGTCCGCGATCTCGCGGCGTACCTGCTCGCACCGACGCCGCCGATGCCCGCGTCCCCGCTCGAGGAAGCCGAGCGCCGCGATCTCGCGGTGTTCCTGCTCTCGGAGCCGTCGGGATGACGCCGGGGCCCGGCGGTGATCCGTCAGCCGCCGGGCGCGAAGACCAACGGGCCCGACGCATCGCGATCGACCCGCACCCGTCCTGCGCTCTCGAGTTCGTCCAGCCCGCCGATCACCATCGTCATGCGCGTCCGCATCTGAGAGACGGGATCGAGGTTCGGGAACAGCAACCGCCAGACGTCCCACGCGGTGGCCCAGCCGGTGTGCTCCGCGGCGCGCTCGAGCGCGCGCTCGATGCGCTGGACGCGCACCTCGTAGAACAGGATCGCTTCGTCGATGGCGCGCGCGGGCCGCTCGATGAGGCCCCCGTGCGCTGGAAGGATCCGGCGAAAGGTCGTGCCGCGCAGCCGGCGAAGTCCCTGAAAGTAGGCAGGCAGGCCCCGGAAGCGGGGCCGACGTCGGAGCGGGTCGGACGGATCGGGGGCCCCCGGTAGGAAGTAGCTCTCGGTGAACGGAACTGCCTGGCCCATCAGGTGATCGCCGGTCAGCAGCGTGCCGGACCGCTCTTCGTGCAGCAGGACGTGTCCGGCCGTGTGCCCCGGCGCGTGTAGGACGGAACACTCGAAGTCGTTGAACGGAATCCGGTCCCCGGCCCGGAGGCGGCGATCCACGCGCGTCGGCTCGCACAGCGGCGGCTCGGTTGCGATCCAGCCCCGGATGTGGGCTTCCTGTTGCGCGAGCAACGACTCGGGAACACCGTACTCGCGGAACAGCTCGTTGCCGATCTCGATCCGCTCGTCCCGCTCCACCGAGTAGTGTTCGACATCGTCGGCGTCGTCATGTCTGCCAGTCTAGCCCGACGTGCCGGCCGCCCACGCGTAGGCGACCGCGGGGATGGCTGCCGCCTCGCAGACCGCCGACGCGCAGGAAGCGGTGCGCGCGTTCCTCGACAAGCGGCCGGCATCATTCCCTCGCGGAGCCGATCGCCGCCGCTCCGACCGGCGTCCACGGCGCCGCATCGACGACCTGTAGCCGGTCCGGGTCGAGCATCACCAGGTGTCGACCCGCCCCGGCGATGACGCTCCGGGCGTCGACGTCGACCGAGTCGACGACGCGACCGCGCGCCAGATCGACGACCTGCAAGCCCCGGTCGCCGAGCAGGAACGCGCGGCCGTCCCGGATCGTCGTGTCGGCGACGCGGCCGACTTG
>CAYOHN010000479.1:0-2420 GCA_964403735.1 uncultured Spirochaetales bacterium
GAGGGCGCCCGCGGCGCAGAACGCCGCAGGGAGTCCCCGTTTCATTTCCAGTTGCCGTCGAAAGCGCCATCGTGACTGCTGCACGCGGCGCAGCGTAGCGGCTCGGCCGAGCGACGACGCGCGGTGGGCACGCGACCGCCGGACTGCGATACGATGCCGTCCCGAGGAGGCCTGCCGTGGATGCCCCCAGCGATCCGTTCGCTCCCGAGGCGATCGAGCCCGAGACCGAGAAGATCAACGCCGCGATCGAGCAGGTGCTCGCCCGGACGGTCCCGATCCATCACCAGAAGCCCGCCGAGATCCGGGCCGCCCGCGAGCGCGGCGAAGGCGTCTGGGGACCGGTCGTCACGGTGCCCGAGGCCGAGGCGCGCACGATTCCCGGTCCCGCCGGCGCCATCCCGATCCGGGTGATCGCGCCGGAGACCCCGCGCGGTGTCTACCTGCATCTCCACGGCGGCGGCTGGACGCTCGGCGCGGCGCATCACATGGATGCGCCGAATCTGCAGCTCGCGCGCGCGAGCGGACTCGCGGTGGTCAGCGTCGACTACCGGTTGGCGCCGGAGCACCCGTACCCGGCCGGCCCGGACGATTGTGAGGCGGCTGCATTGTGGCTGGTCGCCCAGGCGCGGCGCGAGTTCGGCTGCGACTGGCTCGCGATCGGCGGGGAATCCGCGGGGGCGCACCTCGCCGTCGTCACGCTGTTGCGCCTGCGCGATCGACACGGACTCCTCGATCTCGACGCCGCGGGCGCAGAAGACGCCGACGGGGAGGCCGCCGAGGGCTTCCGCGCGGCGCAGCTCTCGTACGGCGCCTACGACCTCTCGTTCACGCCGAGCGTGCGGCGCTGGGGCGATCGCAACCTGGTGTTGTCGACGCCGATCATCGAGTGGTTCGCGGATCACTTCGTCGGGCCGGAGCTGCGGAGTCACCCGGATGTGTCTCCGCTCTACGCCGATCTGTCCGGGATGCCGCCGGCCTTGCTGACGGTCGGCACGCTCGATCCGTTGCTCGACGACTCGCTGTTCCTGCACGCCCGCTGGCGAGCGGCGGGCAGCCGAGCCGATCTCGCGCTGTGGCCCGGGGGCGTGCACGGATTCAACGCGTTCCCGATCCCGATGGCCGAGCGAGCGAACCAGCGCATCGTGGCGTTCCTGCGCGACGAGCTCGCCGCGTCCCAGTAGCCCAGTACCGCGGCTCGATCTGTGCGGCTCGATCTGTGCGGCTCGATCTGTGCGGATCGATTGGCGAGGCTCGATCGGCTGGCCGACCCCGGCCGCGCAGTTCCCTTGCTAGACTGACCTCCCCGCGTCACCGAGGTCCCGCATGTCCGAGCCGCTCAATCGCATCAGCCGCCGCATCACCCAGCCGAAGAGTCAGGGCGCCTCGCAGGCGATGCTCTACGCCACCGGCCTCCGCGAGGCCGACATGGACAAGGCGCAGGTCGGCATCGCGTCGGTCTGGTACGAGGGCAACTCCTGCAACATGCACCTGAACGAGCTCGGCGCCTTCGTCAAGGAAGGCGTCGTCGGGGCCGGGCTGGTGGGGATGCGCTTCAACACCATCGGCGTCTCCGACGGGATCTCGATGGGCACCGAGGGCATGAGCTTCTCGTTGCCGTCGCGCGATCTCATCGCCGACTCCATCGAGACGGTGATGAGCGCGCAGTGGTACGACGGTCTCGTCGCGATCCCGGGCTGCGACAAGAACATGCCCGGCTGTCTGATCGCGATGGCGCGATTGAACCGGCCGGCGCTGATGCTCTACGGCGGCACGATCAAACCGGGACGCGACCGCGCCGGCGCGCCGCTCGACATCGTCTCGGCGTTCCAGTCCTACGGTGAGCTCATCGCCGGGCGCATCGACGAGCCGACGCGCTGCGACATCGTCCGCCACGCGTGTCCGGGCGCCGGCGCCTGCGGCGGCATGTACACCGCCAACACGATGGCGAGCGCGATCGAGGCGATGGGGATGGCGCTGCCGTACGATTCGTCGACGCCGGCCGAGGATCCGGAGAAGGTCGAGGAGTGTCGCCGCGCCGGGCTCGCGGTCCGCCGGCTGCTCGAGCTGGATCTGAAGCCGCGCGACATCATGACCCGGCCGGCGTTCGAGAATGCCATCGCCATCGTGTCCGCGCTCGGCGGATCGACGAACGCGGTGCTGCACCTGATCGCGATGGCGCGCGCGGCTCAGGTGCCGCTGGCGCTCGACGACTTCCAGGCCGTCTGCGACCGCGTCCCGTTCCTCGCCGATCTGAAACCCAGCGGGCGCTACGTGATGGAGGATCTGCACCGGGTCGGCGGCACGCCGGCGGTGCTGAAGCTGCTGCTCGAACACGGCGCGCTGCACGGGGAGTGCATGACGGTGACCGGCAAGACCCTCGCCGAGAACCTCGCCGAGCTGCCGGGGCTCACGCCGGGGCA
>CAYOHN010000480.1:0-2413 GCA_964403735.1 uncultured Spirochaetales bacterium
CCTGGTTCAGCGATCACACGCGAGACGCCAACGGCGACCCAGGGATCTGGATCGGCTCGCTCGGCGTCGTCGTCGGGTATTGAAGGCGGGACGCGCTCTGCTGAGCCCGTCGGGATTCGCCGAGTAGTCGGCTGGTCAGGGCCGTCACCGGTTGTGTAGGCTCTTACACATGGCGACGAACCTCGATCTCGACCCGGATCTCATCGAACGCGCCGTTGCGCTCAGCGGCGCGCCCACCAAGAAGGCGGCCGTGACGGCCGCCCTTCAGGAGTTCATCGCGCGGCGTGATCAGGGCCGGCTCCTCGAGCTGTTCGGCAAGCTCGAATGGGACCCGGCCTACGACTACAAGCGCGGGCGCTCGCGCGATTGAGCGTGTTCGTCGATACGAGCGTCTGGTCGCTCGCACTGCGGCGCGATCGGCCAGCCGACGTGCCGGAGGTCGGCGCGCTCGAGCGGGCGCTCGCCGGGGGCGATCTCGTGGTGACGACAGGGCTCGTCTACCAGGAGATCCTCCAGGGCTTCCACGGTCCGCGCCATCAGCAAGCGGTCGTCGCGCGCTTCGCGGCCCTTCCCTTCCTGACACCCGATCGCCACGACCACTTCGAGGCGGCGCAGCTTCGCAACCGCGCGCGCCGCCGCGGCACCCAGATCGGCACGATCGACACAATTCTGGCCCAGCTCTGTATCCGGCACGAGCTTCCGCTGCTCACCACCGATGCGGATTTCGCGCGGATCGCCGAGCACGAGCCGCTCGAGCTCTGGACGCCGTAGCCGCGACGGTGCCGGTGGGGAGCGCGGCGGCCGATAGGGCCTGCCACGGACTGCGCGACTTACGCCACAGGCAGAACGCGCTCGCGCACGACCTCCACCCGCTGGTCCATCATCTCCTCGAATCGAAACTCGGTGTAGGGCCGGCCGCGCTCGCCAATGCGTGTCGGTTGGCCGGTCGAGCGCGCCGGGGCGAACCTCTGTGGAGGCGCGGCGAGCCGACTGCAGCCGACACTAGGAGAGGTTCGGAGAGAGGCTCGAGAGGTGCGACCATGGGGTCCATGACGCGAGTCCGTACCGCAGAGATCGCCGCTTCCGCGCTCCTCGCACCCCCCGTTCTGACTGCGTCGTTCGGATGCTCGCCCCCGCCGCGTCCCCCCTGCAATCCCGACCCGCCTCCGGGCGTCCTGGGCACCATCTGCGGATTCGATCGGCCCGAGGACATCCTCGTCCTTCCCGAGGCCAATCTGATGGTCACGAGCGGCATGGGCGAAGGGGTGGGGCTCTACGCGCTGGCACTGGACGACGCGACCTCGGCCGAGCCGCAGCCCTGGCGGATCTGGCCCGACAGCGAGGGGGCGGAGGGGGCGGGCGCGCCGAACCGAGCCGAAGAGGCAACCCACGAGGCGATCGGCGACCCGGCGTGCAGCGAGCCCCCCGACCCGGCGCTCTTCTACTCGCACGGTCTGGGCGACTCGCCGCGCGGACTTCTGGGCCCCCGTCGCATCGCGGCGGTGAACCACGGAGGGCGCGAAGCAATCGAGCTGTTCGAACTCGAAGGCAGGGGCCGCGAGGCCCGCCTTCGTTGGCGCGGCTGCGTGGAGCTTCCGGCGGAGGTCTTCGGCAACGACGTGGACATCGCCGCGGACGGCACCATCGTGGTCACCCACATGGTGCCCCGGTCCGAGGGCCTGCTGTTCCGCTTCTACCTCCTCGCTTCCTCGGTCGGCCTCGAAACGGGAGAGGTCCTCACGTGGCAGCGCGAACGCGGCTGGCGCGCGGTACCGGGCAGCGCCGGCGCCGGCCCCAACGGTCTCACGCTCTCGCCGGACGACCGCACGATCTACTTCGCCGACAACGGCCGCCAACGCGTGAGCCGGCTGCCGCTCTCGGGGCTGCCTGAAGGAGAATCGCCGGACGTCGTCGTGCTGGGCAGCAATGTCGACAACATCACGTGGACCGAAGGCGGCACGATCCTCGCCATCGTCCACACCGGCGGAGCGGAAACCCTGTTCCAGGACTGCCTCCTCGAGTGGGCGCTCTTCGAGATCGACCCGAAGACCCTCGAGGCGCAGGAGCTTCTGCAGCACGACGGCGGCACACTGTGCGGAGCGACGTCGGCCCAGCGAGTGGAAGATCGAATCTACATCGGGACGATGAACGAGACGCGGCTGGGGGTGTGGTCGGAAGACTGACCCGCGCGCTGCAGACTGCTCGGTTCACGCCGAAGCCAGCACCCGCTCGCGCACGTCCTCGACGCGCCGGTTTATCATCTCTCGAACCGAAACTCGATCGCTGTCTCGGGAATCAGACTGACGAGCATGTCCCTGGTCGGTCAGCTCGAAGGGACGAGATGCGTGGCGACGTCGGTGCGGTAGGCGAGCCTGGCCGGGATGGCTCCGGCCAGTGCCGCAAGGAGCACGAC
>CAYOHN010000481.1:0-2382 GCA_964403735.1 uncultured Spirochaetales bacterium
GCGCGTCGCGCACGATCAGCAGGGTCCACCAGTCCCCGAGCTGCTCCAGCGCCTGGGCGACGCCACAGGGCATCCCGTCGAAGCGCTTCCTGGACATCGGCGCCGGCTCCGTGGTTCCGGTTTACAGGTTGCGTGAGGCTACTTACAATGCGGCTGCGGGTCCGTCAATAGGCAACGATCGCGAGCAAGGAGAACTCCGTGGGCTCAGCCGTCCTGAGCCGCGAGCAGGAGGAATTCCAGGAGTACGCACGCCGCTGGCTGGCCGACAATGCTCCGCCGCCGCCGCCGGAGCGCGCCTGCCGGACCACCCCGATCGAGGTGATGACGACCGGCCAGCGCGACTACCGGAGTCGAGACGATGGGCGAGACGACCGAGAGCACCTGGACGGTGCTGAAGGACGACGCGGAGGCCGTAGCCCACCGGAACGCAGCAAGCGCTCGCGGCCGACGACCCGGAGGTCTTCCTGCTCGCGCTCTCCAGGACAACCCGATCCAAAGGACGATCCCATGAAGATGAGAATCCCCTTCTGGCTAACGCTGGTCATCATCCTCGAAACCCTGCCCATGTTCATCGGACCCTATGTGGCACTGACCAGTCCGGGCTTTATGGGCGGACCGGAGGCCGAGACCATCAGCCAGGCAAGCTATATCTACACCGCGAGAAACTTCGCCGTTGGCTTTGCCTTGCTCATCGCATGGTATCAGCGCAGCGCGCCGATGCTCTTCATCCTGATTTTCGTTCGGCTCTTTACCGACATCATCGACCTCCCGACACTGCTGACGTTCGGGCTCGCTTCGAATCCCGTACGCGTCATCGCAATCTTCGTCTTCCTCTATTACATCCCGGCTCTCGTTGCGCTGCGATATCTGTGGGGCCAGATGAATGGCGAAAGCTTAAAGACAGGGCCTATTGCATCGCCTTCCCATTTGACTTAGAAGCTTCTTACCGGACTTCGAGCCGGATTCGGGTCTAGGTTATCCTGATTGTGGCGGCGCGGACTGTGGCGGGGCGGACTGGACTCGAACCCGGAAGAGGACGACGAAAGCTAGCGGGATCGCTGGAGTCTCCTCGCGGAGAGTGCTGGATCCGGTGTGGATCCAGCCGCTCCGGCTGCGACCCGACGCGTGGCTCCGCCGGCTTGCCGCAGCCACGCGCGGGAGGCAGAATGGACGCCATGGCCAGCTCTCTTCTCGATGAGATCCGCAAGCTTTCGCTCGCCGAGCGCATTCAGTTGGTCGAGGACGTCTGGGACTCGATCGCGGCGGAGGGCGAGGAGCTCCCGATCCCCGAGTCGCACCGGGCGGAGCTCGCTCGCAGGCGCGAAGAGCACCGCCGGAGCCCCGAGGACGTCGTTCCCTGGGAGGAGGTCCGCCGACAGCTCTGGGCCGAGTAGTGAGCCGCCGGACGATCTTCCGTCGCGCTGCACGGGACGATGCTCGCTCGGCTCGCCGTTGGTACGAGGAGCGACGCCTCGATCTCGGCGCGTCCTTCCTCCAGAGCCTCGAGGTCTGCATCGCGCAGATCGAGCGGACGCCGCAGCTCTGGCCGTGTGTGGACGGAGAGACCCGTCGCGGCCGCCTTCGTCGCTTTCCCTACGTCGTGTACTACGAGCTACACGGCGACGACATCCTGGTCCTCGCCGTCTGGCACGGCCGCCGCGATCCGGAGGGCTGGAAGGAGCGGCTCGGGTCCTAGTCCGAAGCTCCTCGGCACACGCGAGCCAAGCGGTTGATATCGGACGCTTTCGCGCAGAATCGGCGGTTCGATTCTGGCTAGGCGCGCCACACGCGCCCGGTGAGGCTGAGGCGGTCTAGCGCCTCGCGCTGGAGCGGTGTGAGAGTCGAGTGGAGTTCGAAGCTGGCGGTGTTGTCGGCGTCGGCGGGTCAGGGTGGCGAGCTCGCCGAGGAGCGTGCGGAAGCTGTGGACCGCCCGCTCGCCTGCCGGAGCCAGCCGCCCAGCATGCGGCCGCACTCCTCCAGGCTCTCGCGCGCGGAGCGGCACTGGCGCGCGGTCAGCAGCCGGCGCGCCTCCGCCATCCGCAGGAGCCAGCGCAGCACCTCGAGGTCGCGGTTCACGCGCGCCAGCAGGCCCGCCTTTGGCGGCCCGGGCGGGCTCCTGGCCGCGTCCACCAGCGTCTCCAGGATGGCGATTCTGCGGTCCGCGAAGCGCTGGCCGAAGACGAAGCGTTTTTCGGAAAACTCTCGACGCGCCCCGGCAGCCACTTCGTGAAGTCGTACCACTTGACGACCATCGGCGGATCGCTGGCGCCAGCCGTGGCGTGCGTTCCCCCGAAGCGCGGGCCGCCTGGCTATGGCCGCGTGGCCCCGGAAACGGTCCAAGGCCAAGAGATCAGAGGGTCCGCTTGCGACGCTCCTGCCGCG
>CAYOHN010000482.1:0-2371 GCA_964403735.1 uncultured Spirochaetales bacterium
ATCGTCGGATCGGTTTCGGAGACGATCGTGTAGGTCAGGTTGGCCACGCCGTCGTCGTCGTCGAAGAAGAGATCGAGGTCGATGTCCTGACTGGTGGCGCCGCCCAGCGGCTCCTCGATGTCCGGAAGCTGGAGCGCCACGCTCGGCTGTCGACCGCGAACGTTCAGGAAGTCCCAGGTGCCTTCGACCTCGGCTCCGGTTGTATTGGAGCTGCCGGTGAGCCCGACGAGGACGGGTACGCCCGGCAGCTGGATCGCGTCGAGGATCGCGTCCTGGGCGAAGAGGCTGCCGAGACTCGCGAAGGGTCCGTCATCGACGGAGTAGAGCGCCTCGACCTCGCCCGAGAGGCTGTCGACGTCGAGTCGGAAGACGAGGCCAGCGGTCGGACGGTCGATCTCGGCGATGGTCGCCGAGAGCGGCGCTCCTGGGACGTCGTCGATCTCCTGAACGACCTCGACGCCGTCGTGGTTCACGACGAAGCGGATGAAGTTGCTCTGGGTTCCGTCGCCGAGGAAGACGCCGAGGTCGGCAGCGCCGGCGAAGGGGTAGAGCTGCAGGCCCGCGTCGAAGTTCAGCATCCGCCCTTCGACCCGGAAGCCGCCGGTCGACGTATCGACCTGCACACCGTACTGGAAGCCCTTCTCCTGATCGTTCGCCGTGCCGACGGCGGTCCCGTCGGTCATCTGCATCGTCATCGCCCCGACCGCACCGCCGAGGATGTCGTTGGGGTTCGGGCCGGCATCGACCTGGTCCAGCCAGTCGAGCCAGTTCGGATTCGGGTCGCCGTTGTTCATGAGGCCCGTGAAGCCGAGCCCGCGGAAGCCGCCGAGCTCGCCGTTGTCCGAGAAGAGCTCGTTCACCACGGGCAGGGCGAAGGCGTCGCTGCCGGAATCCACCGGATCGCCGAGCTGCATCACGTCGAGGGCATCGTCGAATCCGTCCGCATCGTCGTTCGGATCGTTCAGATCCGAGATGAGCGGCGCGCCGGCGGCCTTGTCGAAGTCGTCGGGCTGGGAGCCGCCGTTGCACGGATCGGTTCCGTTGTCCTCTTCGTCCTGGTTCGTGTAGCCGTCGAAGTCGTTGTCGGCGGCCGGATCGAAGCCCGGATCACCGGGCAGCACGCAGATCACGAAGTCCTGGGGCTCGAGCACGACGACGTTCGAGCCGAAGGTCGCGACCCAGATCGTGCCCGGAAAGGGATCGGCGTCGCCGTTGGCCGTGATGCCGAGCGGGTTGCCGCCCAGGCCCGAGATGAAGTTCTGGGTCAGGGTGTCGAGGCTGCCATCGGGCGCGAGCTGCACGCGATGGAGGCTGCCGCCGCTCTTGCCGGCAATCAGATCGCCCTGCATGGCGCCGCCGAAGTTGGAGGCGGTGTACTCGTCGATGCCGTTCGTGTTGTTGGACCAGGTCGTGACGAGGTCGTCGACGGGGCCGTCCGGGTTGCTGCCGCCCGGATTGCGGAAGTCGCCCTCGACCGGATTCGCCAGAGCGATGGGCACCGGAGGCCAGTCCGCAGGCAACGCGCGCTGCGAGTCCGCGGCGTCGCCGACGGCCTGGGGATCGAAGGGCAGGGTGCGGAACCAGTCGTCGGTGAAACCGTTGCCGTTCGAATCGCCGGGATCCGAGGAGTGGCTGCCGCGGGTGAAGAGGCCGGAGCCGAAGGGATTGGCGCGAACCGGGGTCGGATGGCCGCCGTAGAAGCTGCCGAAGACGTAGGTCGAGATATCGTCCGTGACCCGGGTCAGATGATCCTGGTTGTTGACCTGGGGCTCGTCGTTCTCCGTGTCGAAGCCGGAGCTGCCGGGCTCTCCGGGTCGGTAGTCGTTGTTCGTGTTGCCGCCGAGGCCTTCGTTCTCCGGGAAGCCGCCCCAGCCGCCGTTGGCGCCGTTATCCGTCACGTAGACCGCGCCGGATTCGGTGACGACGAGGTCGAAGGTATTTCGATAGCCGGGGGAGAAGATCTGGACGGGGCCGCCCGGGACCAGCTTCGCCTGGTTCAGGCCATCGTTGCCGCCCCAGGGATCGTTCACGTCGAGGCCGTCGTAGCCTGGATCGCCCGGATCGACGATGCCGTTCGCGTTGGCGCGCGTAGGGTCATCGAGGGTCGGGATGTCGTAGAGGAAGGTCCGGCCGCCGTCGGTCTGCGGTGTCATCGCCTCGAGCTGGGTCAGGTTGACCGAAAGGATGGCAGCGGAGAGAGCGTACTCGGTCGTCCAGGCGAAGTTGGTCGAAGGGGATCCGGCGTTGGTATGTCCGCCCTGGGAGACGATCAGATAGTCGGTGCCCGCGACGGTCACGAACTCGAGCCCGTTCGTGGCGTGATTCTCCTCGGAGCGGGGCAGGCCCCGGACGATGTCCACGGCTTCCCAGA
>CAYOHN010000483.1:0-2365 GCA_964403735.1 uncultured Spirochaetales bacterium
CTTCGAGACCCAGCGAGTCGCCTATCCCTACTTCCTCGCAGCCGTGTTGCTCTTCGCCCTGCAGGCCGCATTCGGACTGTTCAGCCTCGCCAAGTACCTCGGGCCGGATCCCCTCCTCGACGTCATGCACTTCGCGACGACGAAGGCGATCCACACCAATCTGTTGCTCGTCTGGTGCCTCACCGGATTCATGGGCGCCGCGTACTACATCGTGCCGGAGGAATCCCGCACGGAACTCTACAGCCCGCGACTCGCCTACGTGCAGCTCGGTCTCTGGCTGGCGATCGGCGTCGCCACCGTGGTCGGTTACCTGTTCGGGATCACCGAAGGCCGGAAGCTGTTGGAGATACCGTTCCCGTTGACGCTCGGCGTCGTGGTCGTGATGGGCCCGTTCCTGTTCAACATCGCGATGACGATCCGCCAGGCGAAGCGCTGGACGACGACGGAAGCCGTGCTGATCGGCGGCCTCGCAGCGGCGGCGCTGCTCTTCATCCCCGCGCTGATCCACTTCGATAACTACACGCTCGACCGGTACTACCGCTGGTGGGTCGTGCACCTGTGGGTCGAGGGCGTGTGGATGCTGATCCTGGCGGCCATGCTCGCGTACCTGCTGATCCGGCTCTCGGGAGCGGATCGCGAGGTCATGGAGAAGTGGCTCTACGTCATCGTGGGGCTGACCTTTCTCACGGGCATCCTCGGAACCGGGCACCACTACTAATGGATCGGCGTTCCCCGTTTAGTGGCTCTTCGTCGGGGGGTTCTTCTCCGCCCTCGAGCCGCTCGCATCGTTCGCGATGGCGATGCACGGTCACATGGCATTCTTCGGGGCCTACGCGATGATCAATCTAGCGATCATCAGCTATGCGCTGCCGGGACTCACCGGGCGCCGCGACGAGGAGGCCCAGAGCCGCCTCGGGTTGTGGGCGTTCTGGTTGATGGTCGGCGGCATGTTCGGCATGACGATGGCGCTGGCCGCCGCCGGGATCTCGCAGACCTACCTGGAGAGGATCCTCGGCTTCGGGTATTTCGAGACCCAGCGGGTGATCCAGGTCCACTCTCTGATGTGGCTCGCGACCAGCGTGGTTTTCACGGCGGGCCTCGCAGCGTTCGTCTGGGACTTCGCATGCGCTGAGCTCCCGCGGCGCCTCGCGGCTTCGCGGAGCGGGTCGGCGCCGATCGCCGCGACACAGCCCGGCGTGGCGTAGCGCACGGGTGCGCATCCAACCGCGCCGGGATCTCGGAGTTGATTCGCGCCACCTGGCCGGGATAGGGCCCGCGCATGGCCGAACCCGAAGAGATCCTGATCAACGCCGCCGAGCGCGTGACGGCATCGACCCGCGCGATGTGGGCGCGCCGGCGCGCTCCCGATGCGCCGGAGGTCGTGCGGCTCACCGATCTCTGGCCGTGGCTCCAAGTGCTGCTACGCGCCTGCTTCGGCACGGAGCATCCACTCGTCGCGACGGATCCGGCTCCGGCGCGGGGACGGCTCGCGCGCACGCTCGGGCGGATTCCGGCGTGGGAGGCGAATCCGGAGGCGACCGCGTTCAGCGACGGAACGAGGATCTTCCTGCCACGACAGCTACTGGTGTCGGATCCCGCAGGTCCGCCGCGTGAGCGCTTCCGCGTGACCGCGCTCGGCTTGGCCGGGCGGATCGCTCGGGGATCCCTTCTCTCGGGTCCGACGGACCCGCTCGCGCGCGACGTCTTCTGGGCGGCCGAGGGTGCGCTCGGGGATTGGAGGCTCGAGCACGAGCTGCCGGGCCTCGCGCCGGAGCTGGCGCGGATCCGACGCGCGGCGCTCGCGGCGCGGCCGGACGGCCGCGCGCTGCGCGACATCGAGCGTCGTGTCGAGAGCCTCGTGCGAACCTGGCTCGGCGGCCGACCGGCCTCGTCCTCTTCAGGACCGGCGGCTGCGGCGCTCGTCGGGATGACACCGGACCACGTGGTTCGTTGGGCCGAGCAGTGGGCGGCCGCCCAGCCGGACGCGACGGAGTACCGCGGCATGGCGCCCGTCGCGCATTGGGGCGTTCCGCGTCCGGACCTCGTCGCGCGTGCTCGGGAGACCGGTTCTCGGGACCAGCGCATGCCGGCGAGCGAACGGGCGAAAACGCCGCGCGGTCGGCGCCTCGAGCGGCGCATCGAGACGCGGTGCGAGGAACAGGATCCGGACGAGACGCCGAGCCCCATTCTGTTGGCGTCCGAGGACGGTCACCTCTCCGTGCAGGATCCCGCCGGCCTACGCCGTCCCCGCGACCAGGGACTCGACGACCCGCTCGATCTCGACGCGCTCGCCGAGGAGCTCGGTCGCGTTCCGGAGCTGGCGCGCGTGCGCGAGCCCGGCTCGGTCGGCGAGATTCTCGAAGCG
>CAYOHN010000484.1:0-2350 GCA_964403735.1 uncultured Spirochaetales bacterium
TCGCCCACGGAATTGCCGCGCATACGATCCGCAGCGACCGCGACGCCGCGCGCATGCTCGCCGAGACGATGGCCGGGCTCGCGCCGTACCTCGTGCTGGCGTTCTTCGCCGCGCAGTTCGTGGCGTGCTTCGGCTACTCGCGGCTCGGCGAGATGCTGGCCGTGGCGGGCGGCGAGGGACTCGCGCGGCTGGCGCTGCCGACGCCCCTGCTGCTCGTGCTGTTCGTGCTCGCGGTGGCCGTCGTCAACCTGATCATGGCGTCGTCCTCGGCGAAGTACGCATTCCTCGCGCCGGTGTTCGTCCCGATGTTCATGCAGGTCGGCGTGAGCCCGGAGCTGACGCAGGCCGCGTACCGGATCGGCGACTCGATCACCAACGCCGCGGCGCCGCTCAATCCGTATCAGGTGATCCTGCTGGTGCTGCTCCAGCGCTACGCGCGCGACGCGGGGATCGGCACGCTCGTCGCGCTGATGATCCCGTACGCGCTGGCCTTCGCGGGGGCCTGGACGCTGCTGCTCGCTGGGTGGGTCGCGCTCGGCCTGCCGCTCGGGCCGGAGGGTCCGCTGGCGTACGTCGCCGGCGCCGGGCTGAGGTAAGGTGTCGGCCATGCCCAGCTACCACGACGTCGTCTCACAGCTGACGGGGGCCGGCGCGCCGTTCGAGATCGTCACCGAGACGGCGGACGGGCGGCCGCTGCGCAACTGGAAACACCGCGAGCGTTCGCTGCGCGAGAAGGTGGCCAACGCCGGCCTGCGCGGCGATGCGATCTGCATGGTGCACGGCGAGCGCCGGATCTCCTATGCCGAGTTCGCGCAGCGCACGTGGGGAGCAGCCCGGGCGCTGCGCGACGATCACGGACTGCGCCGCGGCGACCGCGTCGCGATCCTGGCGATGAACTCGCCGGACTGGCTGATCACGCTCTTCGGCGCGACGTCGGTCGGCGGCATCGGCGTCGGCCTGAACGGCTGGTGGTCGCCGGAGGAGATCGAATACGGGCTCGCCGACTCGGGCAGCCGCTTCCTCGTCGTCGACGAACGCCTGTGGCCGCGCGCCGAGGCCGCGGTGCGCAAGGTCGGCTGCGTCGAACGCGTGTTCTTCCTCGGCGCCGATGCGCCGCCGGGCACCGTTCCGCTGTCCGAGCTGCTCACGCCGCACAGCGAGGCGCCCACCGATCCGATCAACGAGGGCGACCCGTGGGTGATCCTGTACACCTCCGGCACCACCGGCCGCTCGAAGGGCTGCATCACCACGCACCGCGGCACGATCGCGCAGGTGGTCGGCGTCGTCTTCTCCGGCCTCGCCGGGGCGCTGATGGGCGGCAGCTCGCCGATCCCCACGGCCGGCGGGCAGCCGACGAACCTGCTGACGACGCCGCTGTTCCACGTCGGCGGCCTGCATGCGACGGTGTGCACGGCGCTCAGCGTCGGCGCGAAGCTCGTGTTCCTCGACGGCAAATTCGATCCGGCCCGGGCGTTGCAACTGATCGAGCGCGAGCGCGTCACGATGTGGAGCTGCGTCCCGACGATGCTCCACCGCGTCGTGCACCACGAAACCCTCGGCGACTACGATCTCTCGAGCCTGCTCTCGGTGTCGTTCGGGGCCGCGCCGATGCCGCCGGACACGCTGAAGCGCGCGCGCGAGGTGCTGCCGGTGAAGGAGAACTTCACCAACGCCTACGGACTCACCGAGACGACCGGCGTCGCGACGATCAACGGCGGCAAGGATCTACTGGGCCGCAACACGTCGATCGGTCGCCCGATCCCGATCCTCGACATGAAGATCGCGGGGCCGGACGGCGAGGCGTTGCTCGATGGCGAGCTCGGCGAGCTGTGGATCTACGGTCCCACGATCACACCCGGCTACTGGAATCGGCCCGACGCCACGGCCGAGACGGTGACCGACGGCTGGCTGCGCACCGGCGACCTCGGCCGGCGCGACGCCGAAGGCTTCTTCTTCGTCGAGGACCGCGCGAAGGACATGATCATCCGCGGCGGCGAGAACGTGTACTGCACCGAGATCGAGAACCTGCTCGCCGAACACCCCGAGATCGACGAAGCCTGCGTGCTCGGCGTGCCGTGCCCGGAGCTGGGCGAGCGCGTCAAGGCGATCGTGGTGCCGCGGCCAGGCGCGACGCTGGATGCCGACGCCGTGAAGCGTCACGTGCGCAGCCATCTGGCGGGCTTCAAGGTGCCCGAATTCGTGGAGTTCCACGCCCAGCCGTTGCCGCGCAATCCGGCCGGCAAGCTGCTGAAGAACGTGTTCCGCGGCACCGGCAGCGTGCCGTTCCAGAGCGACGACCTGGGCTGAGAGGGTTGCCGAAAACAGGGAGTTCGACCGAAGGATCGAGGGC
>CAYOHN010000485.1:0-2319 GCA_964403735.1 uncultured Spirochaetales bacterium
GGATCGTCGTGTCGGCGATGCGGCCGACCTGTTCGATGTCGAGGCGGTGGAGCGGGCGGGCGCGATCCGTACCCCGCAGCGCGGTCGTCAGGATCTCCTTGCGACCCAGCACGACGGCATAGCCATCGGACACGCGCAGACCGCGCGCTCCGAAAGCCCGTCCAATGTCGAGGACGCGCTGAAAACCCTCGGCGCGCGCATCCGCGAGCGGCGCCGAATACAGCATCCGATCGTCGAGGACGTAGAGGTACGCGCCGTCGACGGCGAGCCCCCGCAACGGCCGCGGCGCCACCGTCTCGACGGCGCCTCCCGCAAGCGGCATGCGCAGCAACCCGCGCGATCCCGCGATCCAGAGTACGCCACGCCACTCTTCCACGGCGGCGACCGAGCCGACGTGCTCGCGGCCGAGTGCCCACGAACGACGCGGCGCGCCGGCATTGCGATCCACCAGCTCCAGCCCGTCTTCTCCGAAGAGCACGACGCGCTCGTCGAGAATGCGAAGACCATAGAAGTTCGCGAGATCCGCCCGCCGTGCGTAGGTACCGACGCGCCGCGGCTCCATCGGGTCCGCGAGATCCAGCTCGACGAACGAACCGTCCCGGGAGAGCGCGATCGCCCGATCCAGGGTCCCGGCAACCATCACGGCGTCCTTGCGCAGCGGCAGCGTGCCTCGGCGAGCGAAGTGGGTAGGCCACGTCGCGACGGGAACGAAGAAGCGCTCCCAGAACGACGACGCGCGCCGCGTGAACAGGATGCTGTCGCCGTCGCGGCGCTCGATCTCCGGCACGCGAAGCGTGAACGTCTCGCGCCAGACCGGGTCGCTCTCCCCCACCGGTGTCAGCGTGACATGCGTCTTTGCGAGGATTCCGGGCCCTTCCAGGCGACCTTCGTAGAGCTCGGTCGGAACGCTCGCTTCGGAATGCGCGATGGTCAGGAGGACCTCCGCGCTGGCATCACCCGTCCCGACGAGCCGGATCCCGGAATCGGCGAAGGCCCGCTGCGCACGATCCGAGAAAGTGCGTCGAAGACGGTCCCCGTCGCCTAGATTGCCGTCGACGTCGATCCGCAAACTCGCCACGCGGAATGCCTGGGACGCTCGCGCCTCGAGCAACGCGAGCGTACGCGTGGCTTCGCCGGCGTGATCGCCGTCGGAATGCTCGTCGAGGAACCCCGCGAGCTCGGACGGCTGCGCGGCGAAGCCATCGCGAAGCGCATATGCGAGGTTCGCACGGCCCCGGGACGCGAGGCGACCATCGGGGAATCGCTCCAGAAAGTCTCGGTAGGCGTCGGCGCTGCCCTCGAGACGCGCTGCCTCGAAGCTCCTGGATTCCAGCAGGCCTTCCAGCTCCGGAAGGTGCGCGCTCTCGGGATGCGCCGCGCGGAAGCGCGAGACGGCGTCGGCCGTCGGGTTGCGCTTGGCCGTGAGGTAGTCGAGACGCTCGCGAGCCGCGGGCGCGTACGGCGAGTTCGGGGACTCGACGAGGAAACGGCGGTAAGCGCCGGCGGTATCCTGCTGCCGAACCTCTTCCCAGACGCGCGCGGCGCAGCCGGATCCAGCGAGGCCCAGCAGCGCCGCGAACACCGCCGCCCATGCCTTCGATCTGCGCATTGCCGCCCCCCTACCGAGAACACGATCCCAGAGGGATCGGACCTACGGACCACGCGCTTGAGCGGCAGGCAGGAGCGGGGCGGACGGGCTCCGTGCGGCGTCGGCGAGCGCCAAAGAAAAGCGGCGCTGGATCCGAAGATCCAGCGCCGCCGTCCCCAAAAGGGTCCCACTCTCGCGCTACTCTCCCACCGAGGAAACCCGGCAGTACCATCGCCGAAGCGGGGCTTAACTTCCGTGTTCGGAATGGGAACGGGTGTGGCCCCCGCTCTCTGGAGAGTGGGAAAACCTGACGAACTCAGTTGCAAAGATCGTTGCAAAGGAATCGTTGCAAAGGAATCGTTGCAAAGGGCGGACGCCCTTGAACAATCGAATAGTAACGAAGGAACTCGAGTCATCACCAGCTGAGTGCGCAGCCATGGGTCGATGGTCAAGCCGCACGGGCGATTAGTACCGGTCAGCTCCACGCATTGCTGCGCTTCCACCTCCGGCCTATCAACGTCCTGGTCTTGGACGGCCCTTCAGGGGACCGAAGTCCCGGGGAGATCTCATCTCGGGGTGGGCTTCCCACTTAGATGCTTTCAGCGGTTATCCCATCGGTACTTGGCTACCCGGCGATGCTCCTGGCGGAACAACCGGTACACCAGAGGTACCTCCGTCCCGGTCCTCTCGTACTAGGGACAGGTTCCCTCAAATCTCCTGCGCCCACAGCG
>CAYOHN010000486.1:0-2310 GCA_964403735.1 uncultured Spirochaetales bacterium
CGCCGGGGCCCCTCGGGTTCACGTAGATGAGTCCCATGTGTGTTGCGGCGGGGGGACCCTTCAGTTTCTTGGCGTTGTTGGGCCAGCTGTTGAGCGGCTCGAAGCGCTGCTGGCCGCCGCCGGCGCCGCCACGGCCATCGGCCACGCGGTAGGTGCCGGCGCTGTGCCAGGCCATCCGGATGAAGAGTGGGCCTTAGTGGCCGTAGTCGGCCGGCCACCAGTCCTGGGAGGTCCGCATGACCTGCTTCAGAAATCGCTTGTTCGGATCGGACGGATCAGCGCGGGTGATCACGAGGGCCCCGGACGCGAGCGACCCGGGAGCCGGTCGCCGCGACCGGCGGAGCGGGGCCCGGCAGGGCGACTGCCTACGAGGCGGGAGACGAGACTCGTACGATCGCCGCGACGAACGAGCGCAAGTCGTCCGGGCATGCGCGCGCGGCTGCGTGCACGCGAGCCAGATCGAGCTGCTCGTAGGCGAGTGCCACGACGTTCCGGAACCCTGCCGCGCGGACGAGCCGATCGGCGAGATCACTCTCGAGGATGTCCGCGGCCTGCAGCCGCCGGAAGGCGTCGGCGTAGCTCTGGGGCGTCCCCGCGCCGTGCGCCACGCAGGCGGCGACAGCGAGGTCGATGACGATCTGCGTCGCCTGCCAAAGGTGGAGAATCACCGCATCGGACGCGTCGGCAGAGGCCGCGAGGTCCGCGGCCGTAGCCGGCAGCTTCGCCGCCACGCGCGCCAGGTGGCGATCGAGCGCCAGCGTCCGCTCGGCGAGCACCGCGCGATCGAGGGGGCTCACTGCGAAAGCGCCTCGAGCGCGTCCTCGTAGAGAGGCGTCAGAACCGGCGCGAGATCGCACCACGTCTGAATTGCCTGCAGGCGGAACCGCTCGAACCGCCCTTGCTCTCGCTCGAAGAGGACGACGCCATCCCGCGCCACGCGATGCCGGTGGAGCGCGCCGGTCCGTTCGAGATCCGCGAGGTCGATCCGATCCGCGTGTAAGCGCTCGACGAGCATCGCGAGAAGCCCGTCGGCGTCGAAGCCGGGGTCGGCTACATAGGCGAAGTCCCAGTCGGAATCGTCGCGAGCATCGCCCCGCGCTCGCGAGCCGTACAGCACCAGTAGCTGCAGCCCCGGCGAGGAAGCCACGGAGCGAACGACGTCGGGCGGAACGATCCGCTCAGCGGGCATCACTCTGTCAGCCTAGCGAAGCGTCCGCGCAGCGACATCTTCGGCGCCGTCTCGGGCCGGGGACGGGCGGCGGCGACCGAGGCCTACCAGCGGATCCGGTAGTGGACCTCGTAGCCCCAGTGATCGGAGAGGAAGCCGCCTTCGCCGCGCTGCACCGGCTCGGTGAAATTCCGGATCACGCGGATCGGCTCGATGCGGAGGGGGCTGTCGGCGGGCTGGTAGTAGAACTGGCGGTCGTTCGTGGTCTTCCACACGTCGTACAGATCGGTCTGGCCGTGGACGCCGATGACGAGTTCGCAGGCGTCGATCGCAGCCAGGCAGTCCAATCCGGCGTCGGCGAACGGTGTCTCGCGCAGGAACTTGTGGTAGCTCTCGTGCCGCGGTTTGAAGTTGAAGTCCCCGGCGAAGATCGAAGGGACGCGACCGAAGCGGATGCGGTCGAGAAACACCGCGATGTCGTCGATCTGGTTGAGCCGGACGCGATCGTTGCGAGTGTCGGCCTGCAGATGGGTCGTGAAGATCTCGACGGGCACGGGGAGCCCCGGCACGGCCAGCGTTACGCCGACGACGGCCTTCGAGACGAGGCACTCCGGAAAAGCGCAGTCGTTCAGTCGTCGCTCGTGGCGCTCGACGATCTGATAGTTGCTGAGGACCTCGAGACCGCTGGCGTTCGCGAAGAGACCGCCGTCGGTGGGTCCCTGGGTCGCGTACGGATAGCCGGCTCGCTTGCGCACCCGCTGGGACTTCCGGACGAAGGCTTCCTGGAGAACGACGACGTCGGGCTCGTCACCGCGCCGGCGCCGTTCGGCCAGGATCTCGCCGATCCGCTTCAAGCGGTCGAGGTTGGTGATGACCGGCAAGCCCTTGATGTTGTAAGTGAGGACTTTGAGTTCGCGGACGTTCGAGGACTCGGCCGTGACCGGCATCGTCGCCGTGTGGGCGATCTGAGCGGCGGACAGCGCGAGGACCACGCCGAGGGCGCCCAGCAGGTGCGCGCCGGGCCGCGGGTGCGAGGCGCCTGGTCGAGCGCCCCGTCGGGCGTCGGTTCGGGAGCAGGTTCGGGGCATGGGGAACTGCATGACGACTCCGCCGTCGTCGATCCACTGGGAGAAGAGTGCCCC
>CAYOHN010000487.1:0-2309 GCA_964403735.1 uncultured Spirochaetales bacterium
TCGCGCGCGCGTCGAGCACGCGGACGAGCGCGGCGGCGTCGCGCGCCGCCAGCGCGTCGCCGGCCAGCTCGCGCTGTGCCAGCGCCCACGCGTCGCGCCAGGCGCCGGTGGTGGGCGGCGCGAAGCGATAGAAGACGTAGGTGCCTTCGCGTCGGTCTCGCAGCAGCCCCCCCTCGCGCAGGATGCCGAGATGGCGCGAGACGCGACTCTGCGCCATGCCGAGCACGTCCATCAGCTCCTGCACCGCCAGCTCCTCGCGCTCGAGCAGCGCGAGGATCCGGACGCGCGTCGGATCCGCGAGCGTCTTGAGGATCTTCTGCAGCGATTCGGCGCTCATCGGCGGCGATTCTCAGCGCCTGCCCGGAGGCAGGCTCCTGCCGCGCCGGGGCGCGCGCGGATCCGACGGGCCGCGCCCGCCGGCTGTGCCCCCCTCGCCACCGAGCACGGGATTGCCGACGGTGCCTCCGATCGACAGTTCCGCGACGCCGTCCGTGCCGAGCACGGCGCCCGAACTCGCGAAGAGCTCGCGCAGCGCGGGCTCACGCACTTCGAGACGCGCCGCCAGCGCGAGCGGCGCCAGCGCGGACGCCGGCGCGCGTCCCACCGTGCCGCTGCCGGCGAACGCCACCAGCGGTCCCTCGAGCGCCAACGAGTGGACGGTCAACAGGCTGTCGCCGCCGAGCGCCGCGGCGCCTTCGAGCGTCTCGAACGGGACGCCCATCGGCAGCATCGGCAGGGACAGCGAGCCGTCGGTGGCGTGCAACGTGACGGGCCCCTCGAGCCCGGCTTCGCCGGTGACGACGTCGAACTCGGCGTTCAGGTTGCCGTCGAATGCGAAGCCGGTGTCGGCGAAGAGCGCCATCGGCACCCGCGAGAGATCCAGATCCGTGACCGCACCGCGAAAGCTCGGTGCGTCGCCGAGGCGCGCAATTCCGCGGATGCGGCCGGATCCGCTGCGCAACGAGAGCTTCAGCGAAGGATCGCCGCGGAACCACGACAAAGACCACGCCGGTCGCACGCGCACGCGATCGAGACGCAGCCGTGTGCCGGCGGGCCACGTGAGATCGACCCCGATGGCGCTCAGCTCCGGGAGCAGGGCGACCAGGTGGAATTCGAGTTCGTCGATCGACACCCGCGCACCGGTCGCTTCGCTTGCCAGCGCCGCCACGCGCGGCGCCAGTCGGTCGATCGGAAAGCGCGCGATCACGAACAGCGACGTGAGCGCGAGATAGGCGACGGCGATCAGCAGCGTGCGACGGGAGCCGCTTTGCGGCAGCCAGCCAGTGCCGGTGCCGCGGGCGGCGCCGGGAAGCGATCGGGTCGCCACGGGTCCGCTCACGCGCCGCTCGCCGGTTCGAAGGACGACACGGTGAAGGTGACGTCGAGCAATTCCGTCGTCACATCTCCCTTGCGATCGGCCCGCGAGCGCACGCGCAGGCTCTTCACGGACAGGAGCTGCTGGGCGGACTCGATCTTGTGCAGGAAGTTCACCGTCTGCGCGAGCGTCACCTGCTTCAGGACCACCTGGACCTTGGTCTCCCGGAACGCGTCGTTCGACGGCGCGGCCTGCGGCTCCATCGACTCGACCTTCACGGCGGACTGCGCCGCCAGTTGCTCGAGCGTCGTGAAGAGGTTGCCGCGTGGGCCCTCGCGGATGCGCCGCTCGACGGCCGCGAGCCGGCCCTGCACGGCGGCGAGGTCGTCCTGGATCCGGCGCGCCATGGCGAGCTCGCGCTCCGCCGTCTCGACGCGAAGTCCGGCGCTGCGGACGGCGCCGACCAGCGGCCGGACGAAGCCGAGATAGAGGACCGCCAGGATCAGCAGGACGCCGGCGATCGATACCAGCAGCCGTTCCTGCGCAGAGAGCCCGCCGAACCAGGCCGCGACGCGCTCGCGCAACTCGTTCATCGCGTGCCTCCGACCTTGGCCATGCTGATCGTCACGCTGAAGTTGTTGCCACCGCGCGCCGCGTCGGCCTGCACTTCGCTGACGCGGATGTCGCCGAAGTTCGGGAATCCCGCGAGCGAGGCCTTCAGCTGATCGACCGCGGCGAAACTGTCGGTGTGGCCGCGGATGCGCACCACCTGGCCGTCGATCGAGAGCTCCTCGAAGATCACGTCGAGATTCGGCGGCACCAGCCTGGAAATCTCTCCGAGCAGATCGAGCGCCGACAGGCTGCCCCCGTAGATCCCGAGCAGATCGGCGCGCTGCTGCGCCTGTTGCAGCGTATCCTGGAGCGCGCGGGAGACGTTCGCGGGCAGCGGCCGGCCCGGCGCGGCCTGCTGCCAGATCTGGGCGAGTTCGGCCTC
>CAYOHN010000488.1:0-2288 GCA_964403735.1 uncultured Spirochaetales bacterium
GTTGTTCCGGCGGCAGGCTGCCGACACACTGTTCGGCGAAACGGCAGTAGGCCGCACAGCCGAAATCCATTTTGGGGTTAATGAATCGGTGGCCGCAGGCGCTGCATTTGCGGGTCGTGTCATCCTTAAAAAATTCCACGGTCCGGCCGCAGCGCGGGCAGTCGCCGAGCGGCGGGTCATTGGCGTAGAGGTCCTCGTACTCGAAGGTCTTGGCGCGCTCGACGATCTCGCGCGTGTACGCCTCCATCTCGCGCATGAAGTCCGCGCCGTCGCGCTGGCCCATCTCGACCTGGTGCAGGTGCAGCTCCATCTCGCCGGTCAGCTCGGCGGACGCGAGCCCATCGATGTGGACGCGCTTCAGGATGTCGATCAGCCGGATGCCCTTGGCCGTGGGGCGAAGAACCCGGCCGATCCGCACTACGTAGCCCTTCGCGATCAGGTTCTCGATGATCTCGGCCCGCGTGGCCGGCGTGCCGAGGCCGCGCTCGTGCATCGCGGCGGCCAGGTCTTCGTCGTCGAGATCCTTGCCGGCGTTCTCCATCAGCGACAGCAGGCGCGCCTCGGTGATGCGCGGCAGCGGCTTGGTCTGCTCGGCGAGCAGCTCGATGCCGCGGTTCTCGACGGGCACGCCGCCGGTGTCCGCGGGCGTTCCGCCGGGCCCGGGTGCGGCGGGCCGCAGCGGGGGCAGTGCCGCCACGTCGTCGCCGGCGTCGGCCGTGGCGCCGCCCTCGAGCACGGCGCGCCAGCCGGGCTCCGTGATGGTGCGCGCGCGGCTGCGGAAGCGCTGGCCAGCAACCGTCGTCGTGCGCTCGACGCGCTCCCAGACGGCGGGGGGGTGGAACGTGGCGAGGAAGCGGCGCATCACCAGGTCGAAGAGCTTGCGGTCGTCGCCGGACAGCCCGGCGCCCGGCAGGCGTCCGGTCGGCACGATGGCGAAGTGGTCGGAGACCTTGCTGTCGTCGAAGGTGCGCGCCTCGTTCTGCATGCCCTGTTCGAGCAAGCGCGCCGCACCGATGCCGTACTCGCGCACGGGGCCACGCATGTCGCCGAGCGCCGCATCTCCGCGCCGGCCGGCGTCGGCGTACGACTCGAGCACGCCGCGCACCGTCGCGCGGTAGTCGTTCGGCAGGCACCGGGAGTCCGTGCGCGGATAGGTGAGGAGCTTGTGCTGCTCGTAGCAGCGCTGCGCAGCCGACAGCGTGCGCCGTGCGGTCCAGCCGAAGCGCCGGATCGCCTCGCGCTGCAAGCTGGTCAGATCGAAGAGCGGCGGCGCGGACTCCCGCGACGGCTTGCGCGTCTCCTCTGCCGTACCCGCGCGGCCCTCGACGGCGGCGGCGAGCTCTCTCGCGCGCGCCTCGTCGAAAATCCGGTCGTCGCGGGCTTCGTCGTCGGCTTCGCCGATCGCAGGGTCGTACCAGCTGCCCTGGTAGAGATTGCCCTGATGATCGAAGCTGCCGACGATCCGCCAGTACGGCCGCGGCACGTGCGCCAGGACCTCGAGTTCGCGCGCCACTAGCAGCGCCAGCGTGGGCGTCTGCACACGGCCGGCCGACCACGCGCCCTTCTCGCGCCGGCCCTTCAGCCGCTTGGTCAGCGCGCGGGTCGCGTTCATGCCGATCAGCCAGTCCGTCTGGGTCCGCGCGCTGGCGGCTGCTGCGAGACCCTCCAGCTCCTCGCCGGGACGGAGCTGTGCGAAGCCGGTCCTGATCGCGTCCTCGGTCATCGACTGGAGCCAGAGCCTCTGGATCGGCTTGGTGTCGTGAAAGTGATCGACGATCTCGCGGAAGATCAGCTCGCCTTCGCGGCCGGCGTCGCACGCGTTGATGACGGTGTCCACGTCCTCGCGCTGCAACAGCTTCTTGATCAGCCGCACGCGCTGCGTCTGGCCCGCCTTCGGCTTGGTCTGGAACTGCTCCGGGATGATCGGCAGCACATCGAGCGTCCAGCGCTTGTAGACCTCGTCGATCTCCTCCGGCTGCAGCAGCTCGAAGAGATGGCCGACGGCCCACGTGAGGACGAACGGGTCGCTCTCGTAGAACCCCTCGTCCTCGCGAAATCCGCCGAGGGCCGCGGCGATGTCGCGAGCGACGCTCGGCTTCTCGGTAATGATGAGTGCCTTGGCCACGGATTTCCCCAGGGGACCATTCGCCGGGCTACTGCACGGCCGAACGCGGGTCCGAAGTCCGAGCATCCTTAGCCCGGGGCCTGGAGACTGACAAGCCGAGCGCCCCGCCCGTCAACAAAGGGGCCGGGTTCATTCGTCAACCAAAAGGTTGACGAATGAACCC
>CAYOHN010000489.1:0-2283 GCA_964403735.1 uncultured Spirochaetales bacterium
GAGTCTCGGCGCCGGCGGCGCGGCCGGCGCCTCCTCGCCGTCGGCGGCGACGGCGGGCGGCGGGCTCGCGGGCTGCGGGCGACCGGCCACCGCGAGCGACACCGGGCCGGCGAGATCGTCGGGGCCGAGTTCGGCGGTGCCATCGGCGAACAACTGGTCGAGAGCGCGTTCGGCCCACGCGTTCTCGCCGGTGCGCACCAGCTCGACGAAGCTCCCGGCCGGCACTTCGCCGTCGGCCGGCGTGCGCGGGCGCACGCTGCGCGCCATCGGGAACAGCGTGACCTCGCGCATCTCGCGGGTAATCGGATGATCGCCGTACTCTCCGGCCAGCGGCGACATTGCCTGCCCGAAGAGGCTCTGGAGACGATCCACGATCGCATCGTCCCCGAGTTCGACCCCCCAGCCGGCCAGCGTGTCCCCGAGATCCGTGTGGGCACGCGGGTCCACCATCGTCAGCACGGCGCCGCCGCGGGCCAGATAGCGATCCAGCTTGTCGGCATCTCCGGGCCGCAGTGGGCGCGTCGGCCCGGCGATGAGTACGACGTCGGCGTCGTCGGGCACTTCCGCCTGGGTTTCGAGGTTGATCGTCTCGACCTGGTAGTTCTCGTTGCGCAGCGCATCGGCGGCCCGGCCGAAGCCTTCCTTGCCGTCGGCCTCCTTGCCGACGGGCGGCCGTTCGCCGTGCCCGGTGACGAAGTAGACCTTCTTCTGCGCCTGCCGCGTCAGCTTCAGCATCGCGTTGGTCAGCTTCGGCTCGTCCGGCTCGGTGAGTTCCAGCGACTCCTCGCCGATCGCGACGCGCAGCAGGCCTTCGCCGAGCTTCTCCGGCGCCACCGCGTAGCGTTCGATCAGGTCCGGCCGCTGGTTGGGATCGGCGTACTCGACGGTGAAGCGCGGGCTCTCGTAGGCGTACTTGTCGAGCAGCGAGCGGATCGCCGGCTGCTCGGTCTTGGGATAGAACGCGACCACCTGAACGTCCTGCTCGAGTCCTTCGAGCACCTTCTGGGTCTGATCCGACAGCGAGTGGACGCCGGCTTCGCTGAGATCCCAGCGGTGGTGGTAGCGATTCGCCAGGAACGCCAACGCCGCGACGATGAAGATCGCGATCACGGTCTGAAGCACGGCGCTGGTGCCGTAGCGGCCGATCCGGCGCCCTTCGCCCGACGCGAGCCGCTCGCGGATCGCGTCGTAGTTGCTGACGACGGCGCTGACCAGCAGCACCACGCCGATGACGAAGTTGCCGACGATCCAGACCAGATCGGTCGGGGCTCCGGCAAGCAACAGGAACACGGACAGCAACCCGAACACGAAGAAGACCGTGCCGAGGCCGAGCAGCAGCGCGGGAACGCCGGTCATCTCAGCGCCACCTCACCGATTCGACGGCCGCGCGCGTCACGATCAGCGAGACCGCGACGAGGGCAGCGAAGTACGCCAGGTCCTTGGTGTCGGCGAGGCCCATCACCAGCGACTCGAAGTGTTCGGCCGTCGAGAGCCAGCGCAGGAACCCGGTCACCGCTTCGTTGCTGACGGCGCCGCCGGCCGCGCCGAGATCGGCCAGGAAGCCGAGCATCCACAGCACCAGCAGCAGCACGAAGGCCAGGAAGAACGCGATCAACTGGCTCTGGGTCACCGCGGACGCGAAGCTGCCGATCGCCGCGTAGGTGACGCCGATCAACAGCAGGCCGCCGAGCCCCGCGAGCGTCTTGCCGAGCTCCGGATCGCCGTACCAGAACAGCAGCGCCGGATAGATCGCCAGCAGCAACACCAGCAGCGCGACGAACGCCGCGGCGGCGAGGAACTTGCCGAGCACCAGCTCCCAGATCGTGACCGGACTCGTGAGCAACAGCTCCTGGGTGCCGTTGGCCTTCTCCGACGCGAACAGGCCCATCGTGATGCCGGGGATCAGGAACAGCATCACGACCGACATCACGTGGATGAACGGCGCGATCACGTGATCGTTGAGGTTGAGCTCCTCGAGCTGCTGCGCCATCTGGAAGGCCTGCATGCGGACGATGTAGTCCTGGAATTGCAGGATGCCGGACAAGAAGAAGAAACCGGCCAGCACCGCGAACAGCACCAGCACGGCATACGCGACCGGCGACGCGAACAGCGACCGCAGCTCGCGGCCGGCAATGGCCCCCACGTGTTTCACGACCGGACCTCCGGTTCGGGCGACCCAGCGCGCGCGCCGGGCTGTGCCGCCGGGGGAGTCGCCTCGGCGGGCTCCTCGAACTCGCGCGCCGTCGCGCGGTAAGAATGTCGGCGCGGAGGGATTCCTCGCGC
>CAYOHN010000490.1:0-2279 GCA_964403735.1 uncultured Spirochaetales bacterium
AAGTGCGTCCAGGTATGGCCCTGGCCTGCGGTCCCGCAGAGCTGCTCGACGGCGCCGGGGTCGCGCCCCGCCCTCGGGCAGGATCACGCAGCGCAGGTTGTGATCGAGATTCTCCTGGCCGCTCCCGGTGTAGTACGTGTACCGCGTCGACTTTCCGGATCCGAGCGCCAGCTCGAGCGGGTCCGTGTACTCGACGAGGTCGCCGGCAACTCGGTCAAGGCCAACGCTCGCCGACCTCCTCGAGCAGCCGGCGGATGGCCTGGTCCTCGTAGAAGAGTCCCGCGTCGAGCACGGACCGGATGATCGGTGCGGCCACGTCGATCAGGCCACGCCGCTTTGCCCGGATGATGACCCCGAGGGTCCCGATCACCGGCGTCCCGACAGCGCGAGCGCATCGTCGGGCGCTCCGGTCGTCTACTACGGCTGTGGCGCCCAACTCGAGCGCCAGCGCTATGACCGCGCTCTCGCCTCGGCCGAGGCTCCATTCGGCCACGCTCTCCGGAACTGTGGCGCGCAGCCGCTCGCTCCAACCGGAGAGAAGGGCTCGGTGCGCAGGGTCCTCCGGACCCGACAGAACTTCGTTAGCTACGGCATCAGGCACGACGAGCCGTGAGGAGAGCTGCTCGAGCCAGTCCAGTTTCCCCACCTGGCCGAGAATGATCAGTGGCGATGCATCGACCACCCAGACATCAGTCACGCCCAGCCTCGTCCAATACATCCTCCGGTGTGTACTGGAACGGGCTTACGCGATAGCGGCCGAGCGCAGCGACGAACTCCTGACGAGAGACGCCTGCGATCTCCGCCGCGCGCCCCTGTGACACCTCTCCGAGCTCGTACCACTTGACGGCGGCCGCAAGCCGGAGCTCCCGCACGAAATCCGCCGGATCTTTGCGCAGCGAGGCGAAAGCACCCTCGGGCATCTCGATCGTCATTTGCACCATCTGCTCGATTTTAGCATGAGCGACGGAGAGCGGGCGTGGCCTCGACATCAATGGGGCTCTGGTGGTCGCCTACATCGAATCGACAGCTCTCAGCAAGTGGAGTCGCCTGCGTGTCGGCCAGACCGATCGACGCCGGCGCCGAAGACAACGTTGTCCGCGAGCCCACCTGCCCTCCCCTTGTGGCAAAGGCTCAACCCTGACTCCGTACCTCCACGACACGTCCTGGATCGAAGGGTATTCCTTCGCTTTCTCCAACTCGGATGACTTCGCTACCCCACGCAACTCTGACGAATCGTTCGCCTGCCGTCGTAATGGAAAGCGGTGCATCCCTGGCCCCACCTGAAACAGGCACAAGAGCACGCGAGCTAGGTACTCCCCTTGTGGCCCCAATAAACGACGCCGCGACTTCCGCACCGACATCGACCGCAGGCAGGAACGAACTCGCCGCGCGGGCACCGAGGAATCCTCCCGCCAGCGACCCCGGTAGGAACCCGGCCGAGAGTGCCTGGCCGAAGGTCGCGTCGCCAGAGGCTACCGCCTTGGCGGCCTCGACGAAGCCGCGGATTCCGGCGAAGCCGCTGTCGACCTCCAGTTTGGCGCTCGCGAGACCGCCGCCGATCCTGATCGCTGCCGCGCAGGCGGGGCAGAGCACTGCACCGAATGCCGCAGCGCCGCCGACTGCGGCGCCCGCGAGCGAGCCCGCTGCGACGCCGGCAACGGTCTGCCCCAAGCTGCCACCCGAAGATCTGCCGCCGAAGAACGGATCCCCGGAGCCGAAGTCGAGGAAGTCCGGCGGCCCCGAGCGGTTGAGCTGCGAGGCGAAGCCCGAGGGGTCGCTGAAGACGGCGGGGTTGTTGCTGGCGTAGCTGTAGAGGTTCGGCTGGAAGAGGCCCATGGACTCGGGCTGGAGGAAGCGGCCGATCTCGGGGTCGTAGTGGCGGGCGCGGGCGTAGAGGAGGCCGGTATCGCCTTCGGGGACGAGGCCGGCGAAGCCGCGCTCGACATTCGTCGTGGCGCCGGTCTCGCTGCGCACGGTGCCGAAGGCTTCGTAGCGCCGAGTGCCGCGGATGACGGCCGGGTATCCTACGAGCGGGTCCGCGTGGGCGAGGTTGCCAAGGCCGTCGTCGAGCAGCGCCGCAGTCCTGGTCTCTGGCGCTGTCGCGTCGATCTCCGCGAGCACGCCGTCCGGGCCGCCGCCGCGCACGAGGCGCACCAGTTGCCCTCGCGGAACTCGACCCACTCGGAGGGATACACGGCGTCACGGATAGGACGAATATGCGGTCGCATCGAAGTCCGATAACGCCCGAAGTGACAACTCCCTCGGGGAGATCGTACCCT
>CAYOHN010000491.1:0-2250 GCA_964403735.1 uncultured Spirochaetales bacterium
ATTCTTCGCGTGGTGCGGATTCGAGGACGAGGCCCGCGCCGTCGCCGATGCCTTCGCGCGTCGCGACCGCGCCGGCGTCGCGGCGGCGATGACCGACGCGATGGTCGACCAGATTGCGATCCTCGGGTCCGCCGAGGCCTGCCGCGAACAACTGGCCGAGTTCGTCGCCGCCGGTGTGACGACGCCGGTGCTGTCTCCCCTCGCCGTCGATCGCGCCGCCATCGAATCGGTCTTTGCGACCTTCGCTCCCGGCTGAGTCGGCGGGGGGGCGCGCCGACGCGAATTCGAGGGCTAATCTCCCGGGGTGAGCGAACCGCGACGCATTCTCGTGACCGGCGCGACGGGCTTGGTCGGGCGGCGCCTGCTCGCCGCCCTGCGCGACGACGAGCAGCGCGTCGGCGCCGTGACGCGACGGCCGGACGAAGCCCGCTTCGGAGACGGCGTCGAGCCGGTCGGCTGGGACGGCG
Source organism: uncultured Spirochaetales bacterium (assembly GCA_964403735.1). Taxonomy (GTDB): domain Bacteria; phylum Myxococcota_A; class UBA9160; order UBA9160; family PR03; genus CAADGG01. The sequence continues at coordinate 468 of CAYOHN010000491.1, forward strand.
TGGCTGTGGCACCCGCCGAGCTGGCGGCCAGCGACGGCGTCGTCCACCTGGCCGGAGAGCCGGTGTTGGGCGGGTTGCCCACGGCGGCGCGGCGCAAGCGGATCCTCGAGAGCCGCGTCGACTCGACGCGCGCGCTGGTGCGCGCGATGGGCGAGCTGTCGCCCGCCGAGCGCCCTCGCGTCTTCGTGTGCGCGTCGGCCGTCGGCATCTATGGCGATCGCGGCGAGGAGCTACTCGACGAGAGCGCCGCGCCCGGCAGCGGCTTTCTCGCCGACGTCTGCATCGCGTGGGAGAAGGCGGCGCAGCCGGCGGAACCCCTCGGCGTCCGCACGGTCTCCGTACGCATCGGCGTCGTGCTCGCGCGCGAAGGCGGCGCGCTCGGGCCGATCGCGACGGCGTTCCGGTTCGGCCTCGGCGGCCGGCTCGGCAATGGCCGTCAGTGGTTCCCGTGGGTCCACGTCGACGATCTCGTCGGCATGATCCGCCACGCGCTGCGCGACGAGCGGTGGCGCGGTGTCGTCAACGCCACGGCGCCGAATCCGGTCCGCAACGCGGAGTGGACCCGGGCCGTGGCGGCCGTGCTGCGACGTCCGGCGGTGTTGCCGGTACCGGCGCTGGCGCTGAAAGTGGCGCTCGGCGAGATGGCCGGAGAGCTGCTCGGCTCGCGCCGCGTCGTGCCGAAGCGAGCGCTCGAACTCCGCTTCCCGTTCGAGTTCGAACGGCTCGAGGACGCGCTGCGCGTCGAACTCGGCTGAGCCGCGGAAGACGCTGTCAGTCGCCCAGCGGGATGGCTGGTGCGAAGAGCTCCGGAAGCACCTGCTTGACGCTGAGCTCGACGGTGCCGGGAGCCACGTCGAAGTAGCGGATCCGGACGCCCGGAGCATCGGCGGCCGGGAACTCGCGCTGGAAGCCGTGGACGAGGCGCTCGACGACCGAACGGGCCTGTTCGGGCGCGACATCGGCGAGGATCAGCAGCGCGCGATCGCGGGTCAGCCGGAACACGGCATCTTCGACGCGCAGCTCGCTCTCGATGAACGAGACCAGATCAGGGAACAAACGGTCGCCGTCAGCCGCGGCGAGACCGACGAGAACCGATGCCACGTCGTGACCCGACGCAAGCGTTGCTGCGCGCGCGAGGAAATCCCGCAGACGGAACGGATCATCGGACGACGGATGCGAGCGGGCCACGGCGACTCCGAGCATGGCTCATCATCGGCCACTTGCACGCGGGGCTTGAAGCCCGCACGAGACAAGCGGCGGCAGGAGCCGGTCGTTGGCCCGATCCCTTGGCCCGGATGATTCACGAATCATCCGGGCTAACCTCCGCTCGAGGCTCTCGATGCGCGAACCCCCCCTCTCCGCGGTGGACCCGAAGGCGCCGGCCGGTCGCACGGCGTCGGCGAACGCGACGCAGCCCTCGGAGGAGCAGCGCCGCCAGAAGCTCGCGCGCGGCTTCTTCGTGCTGCTGGCGTTCACGTTCGCGCAGATCGTCATCGGTGCCCTGGTCCGCGTGCACGATGCCGGCCTTGCCTGTCCGGACTGGCCGCGCTGCTTCGGCGTCTGGATCCCCGAATTCGACTTCGAGGTCGCCTGGGAGGTCGGGCATCGTTATTACGCAAGCGGCATTGCGCTCGCCTATGCGGCGCTGAGTGCACTCGCCTGGCGTGCGACCGAATCGGATCGCGCGCTCCGCGGCCTGCTCGCTGCCGGCGGCATCGTACTGATCGCGCAGATCGTGCTCGGCGGGCTGACCGTGCTGCTCCTGCTGCATTTCTCGACGGTC
>CAYOHN010000492.1:0-2248 GCA_964403735.1 uncultured Spirochaetales bacterium
CTGGCACCGGTTCGCAGCCACGAACAAGGTCGACCGGCGCGTCGTAGGCGCGAGCCTCGTCCTCAGCGGGCTCGCCACCAGCGCCGAAGTAGAGCGCGGGCTGGGACTCAACCACGACACACTCTTCCGCGACCGGAAGCGTATGGAGGAAGGAGGCATCCCTGCTATCGCCGCTCTGAAGCGTGGGCCGAAGGGACCCACCCGCGCGACGCCTGCTCTTGCGAGACGAGCGAGAGAGTACTGGCGGGCAGGACTCCCGAAGAAGGCGATCGCAAGGAAGCTGGGCGTCGGCCAGGCGACCGTCAACCGCATGCTTCAGGGCGCGCCGGGCCCAGATTTACCTCACCAGCAGTCGATCCTGCCTGTGCCCACCGAGTCGGCGGTGGAGACCGAGGGCAAGCCGGGGGCCTCTGCCGCGAGCGTGGAAGCCGAGCACGACCCTGCGGCTGACGAGGTCTCAGCCCGCTCTGAGCTGGATCGCCGTCGCGCGTCCAGCGAGGCGAACAGCGAAGACCTCTCCGCCTTCAGACCTGGAACACCCCACCCGCAGACGACGGAGGACGACCTCGACCGAACCGCAGAGCGGGTCTGGGCCCGTTTCGGCCTCCTCGACGAAGCGGAGGTCCGCTTCGTCGCAGGAGACGATCTGCGTTTCGTTGGCGCTCTACTGATTCTCCCCGCACTGGTCTCAACTGGCTTCTTCCAGGGAGTCGAGCAGGTCTACGGATCGCTCAAGAACGGCTTCTACGGGCTGCGGCACACCGTCATGACGGTCGCGCTCATGCTCGTTCTGCGCTGCAAGCGCGCCGAGCATCTGACTGGCGTGTCTCCGACAGCGCTCGGCCGCTTGCTTGGTCTGGACCGAGCCCCAGAGGTCAAGACGCTGCGCCGTCGACTTCGGGAGATCGCGTGCCAAGGCAAGGCACACGACTTCATGGGCTGGTTCGCCAGACACCTCGCCGAGGCAGACCCCGAAGCCATAGGGTTTCTCTACGTGGACGGACACACGCGGATCTACTACGGCAAGCGCGAGGTCTCGAAGGCATACAGCACGCGCAAGCGGCTCGCTCTCCCAGCAGTCACCGACTTCTGGGTCAACGACATGAAGGGACAGCCGATCTTCGTGGTCACGGGCGAAGCGTCGCAGTCGCTCACTCAACAGCTGCTGCCGATCCTCGAGGAGTTGGAGCAAGGCCAAGTCCTACCCGAGGGCAAGCGGGTCACCTTCGTTTTCGATCGCGGCGGCTGGAGCCCGAAGCTCTTCAAGCAGATCGTCGAAGCAGGACATGACTTCCTCACCTATCGAAAGGGGAAGTACCCGCGCTACCCCGTGGCAGACTTCGCCGAGCGCACCGAGGAGATCGACGATCGAGAAGTCAGCTACATGCTCCGTGACGGCGTCGTGCGCCTGAAGGTCGGCATGGAGTTCCGCCAGGTAGTTCGTCGAGAGGAGGACGGGCACCAGATCGCGGTTGTCACCAGCCGGCGAGACGTCAGCGACGTCGAGCTGGTGTTCCGTCTCGGTGAGCGGTGGCGCCAGGAGAACTTCTTCAAGTACGCCCGTGAGGAGTTCGCCTTGGACGCGCTGGACTCCTACGACGTCGAGGCGGAGAACGCCGAACGCACGGTTCCGAACCCCAAGCGGAAGAAGTTCGACAAGGAGATCCGAGGTCTCCGCAAGGAAGCCGCGGAGGTCGAGGCCGAGCTTGGCCGAGCTGCGGACGGGAACGAAAAGAGCCGCCGCCCGACAATCCGTGGCTTCAAGATCGCCCACGGGAAGTTGCGGCAGCGGCTCGCCAAGATCCGCGCGAAGATCGACAAGCTCCTCGCGCGGCGGAGGAAGCTCCCCACACGCGTGTCCGTCACCGAGGCCGCGAAGGACGAGGCCGTGCTTCTCGGCGTCGAACACAAGCACTTCATGAACACCGTCAAGACCGCCGTTTACCGCGCGGAGACTGCGTTGTTCGGGGGCCTCGCACCGCACTACCGGAGGAACGAGGAGGACGGACGAGCGCTCCTGCGCGAGGCATTCCGGTCCTCAGGCAGTCTGCGCGTCGAAGGCGGGCTACTGCTCGTGACCCTGGACCCGCTCAGCGCGCCCCGCCGCACCAGGGCGATCGCTGCACTCTGCGAGCAGCTCAGCGCCGCGTGCGTCCGCGTCCCTGGCACGACCCTGCAGCTCAAGTTTGCGGTCTCTCGGGAGACCGGAGTGTCTGAATTGGCCATGGGGCCATGTCAGGAGGTCTGA
>CAYOHN010000493.1:0-2248 GCA_964403735.1 uncultured Spirochaetales bacterium
GATGGGAAAAGTTGACATTTCCAACCCGGCCCCTTTCTTGACGCCCCGCTAGAATGCAGCCGACCGCTGGCCTCGACCGGGGTGTAGCTCAGTGGCTAGAGCCTGAACTTTGGGTGTTCAGCGTCGTGGGTTCGAATCCCACCACCCCGACCAGCTCCATTCGCCCGTGCAAGACGCGCCGAGTCGGCTCGCATTCCGCTCGGTCGACCTCGGCGCCAAGGTGGGCTGACGTTGCCTCCAGATTGACGGAACGCGCTGGCTGCCCCCAAACTTGGTTCTCATGCACCGGCGGATGACTCCGAGCTCCGCGCGCGGGTCCGCGCGGAGCGCCATCCTCGTCGTCTTCGCTTCCAGCATTCTTGCGGCGCCCGCGTCCGCGGCGTGTGCGGATCTGATGTTCACCGAGGTCGGAGCGGACATCGCGGCTCCGGAGGTGCTCACCGAATCGCTGGCCTGGGGCGACTACGACGGCGACGGGGATCCCGATCTCTACCTCGCGATCCAGGGTCCGAATCGCCTGCTGCGCAACGATGGTGCCGACCAGTTCACCGATGTCACGCACATCGCCGGTATCGGCGATGTCGGTTGGGGTGTCGGCACCGCGTTCGGGGATCTCGACAACGACGGTGACCTCGATCTCTACGTCGTGAACTTCGGAGCCGGCGAGAGCGACGTGCTCTACCGCAACGACGGGCCGATCGGCCCGGGCGGCGAGACCGTCTTTACCGTCGCCACGCCACCGGCGGTGGCGGCTGGCGCGCGCAGCAGCCGCGGCGTCGCATTGCTCGATTTCGACGCCGACGGGCTACTGGATCTCTACGTCAACGCGATCGGCGACGATCTGCTCTACCGCAATCTCGGCGGCCTCCTCTTCGCAGAGGTCGCGGCGGCGCGCGGGATCACCGGCGTGGCCGGACAGGGCGTCGGCGTCGTCGCCAGCGACATCGATGGCGATGGCTGGATCGATCTCTTCACCGGAAACCGCAGTAGCGATCCGAACCGGCTCTTCCGCAACCTCGGCGGAACCTTCGCCGACGTCACGCCGGGCTCCGGAATCGACCGGACCGGACTCGGCATGGGCGTGCTCGCCTTCGACTACGACAACGATCTCGACATGGATCTCTACTGGACCACGTGGCCGGGCAACGCCGCTTCGCAGACGCCGAATGCGCTGTACCGCAACGACGGCGCGCTCCACTTCGTCGACGTGGCGACGGTGTCGGGCACCGCGGATCCCGCCGGCTGGGGGATCAGCGTCAACGCCGGCGACGTCGACCTCGACGGCTGGATGGACTTCTACGTCACCAACGGTTTCGATCTATCGAGCGGTCCGAACGTGCTCTTCTGTAACGAAAGGGATGGCACGTTCTCCGATGTCACCAACGCCGTGGGCGGTGGCGACTTCGATGGCCGCGGCGTCGCGTTTGCCGACTACGACAACGATGGAGATCTCGACCTCTTCGTCACCGCCGACGTCGGTGAGCCGAACCAGCTCTGGCGCAACGACACCGAAACCAGTCATCACTGGCTCGGACTTCGGCTCGTCGGCACCGCCAGCAACCGCAGCGCCATCGGCGCCCGCGTGGAAGTCACGACGCCGCTGCGCACCACCGTGCAGGAAGTGAGCGGCGGCGCCGGCCGCGGCTCACAGAACGCGCTGCCGCTGCTGTTCGGGCTCGGCGCCGCCGACACGGTCGAGTCGATCACGGTCGCGTGGCCGGGAGGCGCCGTCGCGGCGCTTCCGCGGCTCGCGGTGGATCGCTACCACACGGTCGTGGAGGTTCCGGAGCCGGCGGGCGTCGGCGGAGGACTCTTCGCGATGCTGACGCTGGCAATCTTGCTGAGGCGGCGATCCGCGGGAGGCACGGAGACTACATCCCCCGCCGCCCCGCCAGATACGCCCGCAGCGCATCCCCGTAGGTCGCCTTCACCCACTTCGGAATGTGTCGGCCGAGGCGACGGAGCCGGCCGGCTTCGAACGTGAGCACGTGCGTGAAGCTGCGGTCGAGGCGGCTGTTGTCGAACACGTAGGCGCGATCCGCCAGCAGTACGACACGCGGCAGAAACGCCAGCGTGTGCGCGTGGCGGGCGCTGAGCTTCGCGAGCGGCACGTCGTGGCCGCCGGCGGAGACGCGGGTGCGAACACGTGCCGCGGCCAGCTCCGGCGTCGACACGTGGATGTGATAGAGCACCACCACGAAGCCGAGCCGGCGCGCCCGCTCGATCCATGCGAGCTTCGAAGCGTACG
>CAYOHN010000494.1:0-2243 GCA_964403735.1 uncultured Spirochaetales bacterium
CTTCCTCGGTCACAACCGCCCCATAGCCCGGCCATGCGACGACTCGGTGGCGCGCTGGTCGGACATCCCGATCCTCCTCGGATCCTCAACCCGGACGATTCATCCGGGTCAACGCGGCTCCGGAACTCTGATCTGGAACTGGAATCCGGGACCCGGAGACCGACCGAGACCGGACCTCGCGGCGAGCCCGCGGGCGCTCGCAAGCCTGTCAGCGCTTGCGCCGCCTCCGCAGTGCCCGCGCGGGCGAACTCGCCCGCAGTTTCGACTCCGGCAACACAGGAAAGAGCAGCTCGACGACGGTCCCGCGTTCTGGCTGGCTGTCGACGCACAGCCCGCCGCCCTGCGCACCGACGAGACCCGTCACCTCCGCGAGCCCCAACCCGCGGCCGGGAGACTTGGTGCTGAAGAACGGCTCGCAGACGCGCGCGCGGGTGGCCTCGTCCATGCCACAGCCGCGATCGCGCACTTCGAGCGCGACGTGCGGGCCGGGTTGCAGCGCGCCCGGCGGCTGGACCTGCGCGAGTCGCGACGCGTCGACAGTGGCCGAGCGGGTGCGGATCAGCACGCTCCCTCCGGCGGAGCCCAGCGCATCGACCGCGTTGCGGACCAGACCGCGCACGATTCGGCGCATCTGCACGCCGTCGACGCGCACCCGCGGCAGCTCGACCGGCAGGTCGTAGCTGAGGCTCGCGGCCGGTCCCAGCTCGGCTTCGAGACCCTCGGACAGCTCGAGCACGAGCGCCGACAGATTCACTGCGACGGGCGGCATCCCGCTGCGCTTGCCGACGAAGCCGAGCAATTGATCGGTCAGCGCCGCCATGCGCAGACCGACACGCCGGATCGGCGCCGGGTCGATGCGCTCCGCGCCCCCGATGCCGCGGACGAGGCTTTGGTCGACGGCTTCGAGCAGCTCGCGCGACGCCTTGCGCAGCGGCTGCGCAACGCCCTCGGCGAGACGCAGCAGGCTCTCGCGCCGGCGCGCCTCGCGTACATGCTCTTCGAGCTGCCGGCGCTCGGCTTCGATCCGACGCCGTTCGGTGACGTCTCGCCCGACCAACTGAATCGCCAGCTCGCCCTGATAGCAGACGGCGGCGCCGGCGATCTCCACGTCGATGACGCTGCCGTCCGGGCGCACGATCCGTTCCTCGAGCAGCAGCGCCGGACCGCCGGTCTCGAGCATCTTCTGCATCCGCTCGGCGACGATCGGCCGGTACTCGGCATGGACGAAGTCCATGACCGGGCGATCGATCACGTCCTCCGCCGCCGTCGCACCGAGCATCGTGAGCGCCGCGGGATTGACGAAGCGGATTCGACCGGCGACGTGCACGACGATCGGCTCCGGGCACGATTCGATGAGCCGGCGGTAGCGTTCCTCACTCTCGGCCAGCGCAGCGACGGCGTTCGGCGAGGACGGCCGGCGAAGCACGATGCAGCAGCAGCAGCCGGCGGCAGCGACCCTGCCCTGGATCGGTGTCGCTTCGACCACCAGCGTCGGCGTCTCGACACGGCGCGACGCGCCCGTCGCCAACACCTCGCCGAGCGCAGCGCGTGTCGACGGATCGAGCGTGGCCAGGACATCGGCGAGCTGCTGCCCGAGCACTGCGTCCGGCGCGCGACCGCACAGTTCCTCGACAGCGCCTGCACTCCACGCGATCGCGCCGTTGGCATCACAGCCGAGCAGCGCAAACGGATCGACGGACGGATCGGCCATCGGAGGGACTCCATGGCGCGCACGCGCGCGATCGACGGGTTGGAACGGGGGCAGCGCGAGGCAGCGGGAGGAACCGTTAGGGTGCCACCGCCCACGCGCCGTCCGCTATCGTGCGACGACCCTTCGCGAGGAAAACATGACAGCATTCGTCCATCAGCCCCTGTTCGAGCTTCCGCACGACGACGGAACGCCGTTTCGCAAGCTCAGCGGCGATTTCGTCGGCCGCGCCGCGCACGGCGGCCACGAGCTGCTGACGGTCGCACCCGAGGGGCTGACGCTGCTGGCGGCCCAGGCGATCCGCGACGTCTCGCACCTGTTCCGCCCGGGGCATCTCGCGCAGGTGCGCGCGATCCTCGACGATGCCGAGGCCAGCGCGAACGACCACTTCGTCGCGCTCCAGATGCTGAAGAACGCCAACGTCGCCGCGGGCATGATCCTGCCATCGTGCCAAGACACCGGCACGGCGATCGTCATGGCCTTTACGCCCCGGAATACGCGCAATTCCGTTCGGACCCCGACGTGAACCCTTACC
>CAYOHN010000495.1:0-2236 GCA_964403735.1 uncultured Spirochaetales bacterium
GCTCCAGCTGTCGTCGGCGGTCTGGACGGCGGTCAGGCTCTCCTTCGGGCAGCTCAGCCCGGCCGAGGACGCCTGCAGCAGCGAGTTGATCGTGCGGTCGGTCTGGGAAGTGGAGCCGCCGCAAGCCACCGCCAGCGTCGCGGCGAACACGAGGGAGACTTTGTGCGCCATTGGTAAATCCTACTTTCCCCCGCACCCATGTTGGGCGCGAGTTTCCACAAGACTCCCGTTCAAACCGTGCGTGCGGTTTTCCCGCACACGGCTTACGGCAGGTCTCTCGGGTCGCGGCATTACGCAGCCACCGGGTAGCGGACGGTGCCTCGGAGTCGGTGAAGGCCGTGACCGTGAAAGAAGTCCCGTGTCCACGCTTCCCACTCCCGCGGCCGAAGGTGGCGACCCTTACGCTTCACGAGGAAGCGCCGGAGCCGGCTCCAGACGTAGGTGTCGAGCTGGTTGAACTTCTTCGCGGCGTTCCCCGTGCGGAAGTAGTTGCCCCAGCCGCGCAGGATCGGGTTGAGACGCGCGATCAGCTCGCGGATGTCCTTCACCCAGTTCCAGTTGCGGCCCGTGAGCGCGTGGACCTTCGCGCGCACCCGCTTCATCGCCCTCGCGGACGGCTCCCGGTTGAGGAAGTAGACGCGACGCCTCTCCCGCTCCCAGATGGGCCCGCTCATGCGCTTGCGCAGGTGACAGCCGAGGAAGTCGAACCCTTGCTTGCCCTGGCTCAGGTCCACCTCCCTCGTCTTGTCGGGGTGCAGCTCCAGCTTCAGCCAGCCGAGGATCGTGTCGACCCTCCGCCGCGCCTCCCTCAGCTTCGCCTTCGTGCGACACACGATGACGAAGTCGTCCGCGTACCGAACCAGCTCACCGAGGTGAGAACAGGTCCGATGCCACGTCTCGTCGAGGACGTGCAGGTAGATGTTCGACAGCAGCGGCGAGATCACCCCGCCCTGCGGCGCCCCGGTCACTTCCGACCGACGCACCCCGTCTTCCATCACCCCCGCACGCAGCCAGAGCCGCAGCAGCCTGAGCACCCGACGGTCCGAGATCCGGCGCGACAACAGCCGCTCCATCCTCTCGTGGTCGAGGCTCCCGAAGAAGTCACGGATGTCCGCGTCGAACACGTGGTTGTAACCCCGCGCGCCCAACTTGCGCAGCGCTTCGAGCGCCCCCGTCGCACTTCGACGAGGACGGAAACCGTACGAGCTCGGACGGAAGTCCGCCTCGAAGATCGGCTCCAGCACCAGCTTCGCGGCCATCTGAGCCACCCGGTCTCGCACCGCCGGGATCCCCAGCGGACGAGGGCTGCCATCGGCCTTCGGGATGTACTGCCGGAGCACCGGCTGCGGCGTGTACCTCCCCTCGCGCAGCTCCTCGTGAAGCTCCTCGATCAGGACCTCCACTCCGAGCTGCTCGATGTCCGCCAGCGTCTGGGCGTCGACCCCCGCGGACCCCTTGTTCCGTCTCACCCGCTTCCACGCCTCCCACAGGACGTCACGCCTGTAGATCCGGTCGTACAGGGCATGGAAACGACGCTCCCGAGACCGCTTGGCCGCGACCCACAGTCGGCGTTGTAGCCGGCGCACTTTGTCCTCGGGCTTACGACCGAGGGGGGAGTTGGGTCTCACGACCATGCCCTCACGCGCCTTCACGTACCGACCTGACCTGCCCGAGGACCCTTCGCTCCACCGGCGTTCTGTTCCACCGGCATCACCACTACTACGATCCCCTCGGACTCCCGCTCCGCGACGCGCGATTTCGCCCTCGGCTTATACGCAACGCCCAGCCGCGACGACGGCGGCGAAGACGGGCCTCTCCTGTTCCGCACCCTTCCTTGAGAACGTGTCGCTCCCCGTACCCCGGAGGAACCCTCGACGCGCTTCGGAACGAGCGCCGAGGACGTGGCCTTCGCCGTGACATGAGCGGCTCGGCTTCCCCATTGTTTCTCTGACGAGGCTGCAGGATTCACTTCAAGTTGCGACCCGAACTCTCGCTCCCTCCGAAGAGGCTCTCGACACCCCGCTTGGGACACGCGGATCTCTCCACGCGCCTGGGGTCTGCTACCCGGCGCTCCGACGCCTACCGGGACGGGACTCGCACCCGCTGGAAGAGCACAGCCTGATCGCGCGGCGGCCTCCAAGGAGACTCCTACGCTTTCGTCAGGACGCACCATGGCCCGAGTCTAGTCACCTGGAACAGGAGTGAGTGGCAAATCCCCGGGAGCCATCGGCGTGGG
>CAYOHN010000496.1:0-2232 GCA_964403735.1 uncultured Spirochaetales bacterium
CTCGAAGAACTGAGGGTGCGATGAGCGACGCGTCGCAGGCGGGTCCGGTCTTCGCGGAGCGCCCCACGGCGCCGGTGATCGCCGACGCCTGGACGTTCGCCGTGCCGCTCGGGCTCCTGGGCGCCGGCTTCGCGGGGTTCGGCTGGCCGTGGATCGGCGCCGTCCTCGCGGGACTCGGCGTCTTCTGCATCGCGTTCTTCCGCAATCCCGTGCGTCGGTTCGCGGGGGACGCGCTCGACGTCGTCGCGCCGGCGGATGGGCGTGTGCTCGCCGTCGACGAGGTCGAGGACGACACCCATGGCAAGGGGCTGCGGATCGGCATCTTCCTGTCGGTGTTCGACGTCCACGTGAATCGTGCGCCGGTGGCGGGTCGTGTGGAGTCGCTCGAACGCGGCGGGAGCCGCTTCCTCGCGGCCTTCGATCCGCGCGGAGAGCGCGAGAACGTCCGCCTCGCGATGACGCTCGAGACGGCCGGCGGTCGGCGCGTGGTCGTCACGCAGATCACCGGGCTGATCGCGCGCCGCATCGTGTGCCATCCGGCGGTGGGGGACTGGCTGGAGCGCGGAACACGCTATGGCCTGATCCGCTTCGGCTCTCGCACCGACGTCTGGATTCCGCTCGGATCCGAGGCGTGCGTTCGGCGTGGCGATCGCGTCCGCGGCGGAGCGACGCGGATCGCGCGACTGCCCGAGGCCGCCGCGTGAGCGGGCCGCTGTTTCCGCACGATCGCGCGTGGGAGCGCGGCGGCCGCCGCCGTCGCCGGCGCCGGCGCGGGGCGGAGCGCCGCGGGATCTACCTGCTGCCGCAGCTCTTCACGACGGCGAATCTGTTCTTCGGCTTCTTCTCGATGATCCAGTCGACGCAAGGGCACTTCGACCGGGCGGCGCTCGGCATCGTGCTCGCGGGGATCTTCGACGCCCTCGATGGGCGCGTCGCCCGACTCTCCCGCGCGACGTCCCGCTTTGGCAGTGAGTACGACTCGCTCGCCGACATGGTGTCGTTCGGCGTCGCGCCGGCGTTCCTGGCCTACATGGCCGGAGAGCTGGGGCAGCTCCAGCGAACAGGATGGATCCTGGCGTTCCTGTTCACCGCGTGCGCCGCGTTGCGGCTCGCTCGCTTCAACGTGCACGCCTCCCGCTTCCACGGGCGCTTCGAGGGGCTGCCGAGCCCCGCGGCGGCCGGCATGGTGGCGAGCACCCAGTGGTTCGATTCGTTCCTGCGCGTGCAGGGCACCGACATCAGCGTGCCGCCGCTGATCGTCGGCGCCGGCCTCGCCAGCCTCGGGCTGCTGATGGTGAGCGCGGTTCCGTATCTGAGCTTCAAGGAGGTCGACCTCCGCCACGGATTCCGGACGCTCGTGCTCAGTATCGTCGCCCTGGCCGTCGTGGTGCAGGAACCCTCCCTCTGGCTGTTCGTGATCGGGGTGGTCTACGTCGGTTCCGGACCGGCCGAATGGGCCTGGCGCACATTGGCCGGCCGGGAACTCGCGCCGGCCGCCGAGTCCGCCGCCGATTCGAATCCGGTTGCGTCACACGAGGAGACGCGCGCATGAGCAGCGACACCGCGCCCGCCCCGCCTCCGGACTCCGAAAGGGTCTGGATCTTCGACACGACGCTGCGCGATGGCGAGCAGTCGCCCGGTTGCAGCATGAACCTGCCCGAGAAGCTGAGCCTCGCGCGACAGCTCGAACGACTCGGCGTCGACGTCATCGAGGCGGGCTTCCCGGTCGCGAGCGAGGGTGATTTCGAGGCGGTGCGGGCCGTGGCGCAGGAGATCCGCACGCCGGTGATCTGCGGCCTGGCGCGCACCGGGCGGGACGACATCGAGCGCGCCGCGCAGGCGCTGGAGCCCGCGGCCCGCCCGCGCATCCACACCTTCATCGCCACCAGCGACATCCATCTCGAGCACAAGCTGCGCATGAGCCGGGAGCGCGTGCTCGAGGAGATCGACCGGGCCGTGCGCCAGGCCCGCAGCCACGTCGACGACGTGGAGTTCTCGGCCGAGGACGCCACGCGCTCGGACTGGGACTTCCTGATGCAGGCGTTCCGGACGGCGCTCGCTGCCGGCGCCTCGACGCTCAACGTACCGGATACAGTCGGGTACACGACACCGGAAGAGTTCGGCGCACTGATCCGCCACTTGCGCGAGCAGTTGCCGGACCTCGCGGGCGTACGACTCTCGGCCCATTGCCACGACGACCTCGGGCTCTCCGTCGCCAACAGCCTGACGGCG
>CAYOHN010000497.1:0-2203 GCA_964403735.1 uncultured Spirochaetales bacterium
CCCTGCCCGGGTGGCGGAATTGGTAGACGCGCCAGCCTCAGGAGCTGGTGAGGGCAACCTCGTGCTGGTTCGAATCCAGTCCCGGGCACCAGCGCAGCAAGGCAGGCGCCGGTCTGCCAGACGCGCGGTCTGCCAGACGCGCGGTCTGCCAGACGGGCGGCGGGCAGCGAGCCACGGCCAGCCACAGGCGCGACCAGCTCCTCCCCATTCACCGGTCTAGACTCACCAAAGAGAGGCCCGCCGCGATCCGGGCATGCTCAGAGCATGCTAGGATCCTCCCTATGGCCAACCTCCAGGTCAAGGACATCCCGGAAGACCTCCATCGGAAGCTCCGCCGCTGCGCGAAGCGCCGGCGCACGACCCTGCGCGCGATCGTCATCGAGGCCGTGCGGCGCGAAACCTCCCAGGAGGAGTTCGTGGCGCGCCTGCGGCGCCGCCAGCCCGTGGAACTCGGGCGCTCCGCGGCAGAGTTCCTGCGCGAGGCACGTCACGCGCGCGAGTGAGCCAAGATGCGTCTCGTGATCGACGCTTCCGTTGCCGTCGAGTACCTGCTGCGGACAGAGCTGGGCCGGAGCATCGCGGAGCGCATCGAGCGCGACGATCTCATCGCGCCGGAACTCCTGGACGCCGAGGTGCTCGCCGTCGTCCGCCGCGCCTGGCTCGCGAAGAAGCTCTCGGAAGCGCGTGCTGCACAAGCGCTCGATGATCTCGTGGCCTGGAACGTACGGCGGATCTCCCTCACGCTCCTCGTAGAGGAGGCGTGGAGCTTCCGGAGAAACGCGAGCGGCTACGACGCCTTCTACCTGGCCGCCGCGCGGCTCGGGGACGCTCCGCTCCTCACCGCGGACGGCCCGCTCGCCCGAACTCCGAAGACTGGCTTGGTGATCGAGAACGTGCGGATCTGATCCTCGGCCCCCCTCCGCGAGCGCACGCGCGTCTGCCGGACGATCGGCGGAACCTGCCATGCCGAGGCCCGACGGATCTCTGCGGGGTGCGGGGGGTCGACTGGATCGAGAGGCCTACGGGCAAAGCCAGGTTCCCCGTTGACCGCCCCGCCGTGGCGCTTAGGGTTCCGCGGTATTCCCATTCCAAGGGGGGCGTGTGCCTCAGATTCAGCGTAGGACCGTAGTGGGCGTCGGCGGCGAGGCCCTCGAGATCCCCGAAGTACTGCCGCTGCTCCCGGTCCGCGACGCCGTGGTGTTCCCCGGGGTGACGCGGCCGCTGGCGATCGGCCGGGCGAAGTCGCTGGCGGCGCTGGCGGAGGCCGGCCAGGGCGGCTTCCTGGTCATCGCGAGCCAGCGGGAGGCCGAACTCGAGGATCCCGGGATCGACGAGCTGTGGCCGGTGGCCTGCATCGTCCGCGTGGCGCGCATCATCGATGCGCGCGGCGACGGAAAGCAGGCGATCGTCGTCGGCGTCGCGCGAACCCACCTCGGCGACGCGGAACAGAGTGATTCCCATCTCCGCGTCCGGATCGATCCGCTGACCGAAGTGGACGTGGCCTCGCCGGAGCGCGATGCCGCGTGGAAGGACGTGATCGAGAAGGCGCAGCGCATCATCGAGTTGCGCGACGACCTCCCGGATGAATGGAAGGCCTTCGTCGCCGGCCTGCCGAGCCCTGGCCTGCTGTCGGATCTGGTCGCCTCGACGCTGCCGCTCGCGCCCGAGGAGCAGATGGCGCTGCTCGCCGAGACGGATGTCGCCGTCCGGCTCCAGCGCGTGCAGGGGCATCTGGATCGCGAGATCACGATCGCCGAGCACCAGCGGCAGCTCACCGCACAGACCGAGGAGACCGAGATGGATCCGCGGCGCCGCGAGCGGCTCCTGCGGCGGCGACTTCGTGACATCCAGTCCGAGGTCGGCGAAGGCGACTCGGGCTCGCAGGAAGCCGACGAACTCCGCGACCGAATCGAGGCCGCGCAGCTTCCGCCGGAAGCCGCCGCGCAGGCCGAGCGCGAGCTGAAGCGCCTCGCCGCGCTGCCGGCCCACGCGCCGGATCGCCACATGGTCCGCACCTATCTCGAATGGATGGCGGACCTGCCGTGGTCGCACGAGACCGAGGACAAGCTCGACCTCCGCGAGGCGCGCCGAATCCTCGACGAGGACCACTACGACCTCGAGAAGGTGAAGGACCGGATCCTCGAATACCTGGCGGTGCGCAAGCTCGCACCAGAAGCGAAGGGTCCGATCCTGTGCTTCGTCG
>CAYOHN010000498.1:0-2187 GCA_964403735.1 uncultured Spirochaetales bacterium
GAGGGAGCGGTACGCTCGGCAACGAGTGCGCCGGCGCACCGTTCCTCAGCAAGAGAAGTGGCGTTCCCCGCGGCACCGAGGGACTCGAAGGGGATGCTTGCGCCCGGCGGTCGATGAAAGCAGACTCTTTCGATGCGTCGGACACCCGTCGAGAGGATTCTCGCGCAGCCGATATCCGACCGCCTTCGTGCCGTCGAAACGATCTGGGAGAGCATCGTCGAAGCACCCGATTCGCTTCCGGTACCGCAGAGTCAGCGCGATGAGCTGGATCGTCGACGGAAGCTTCATCGGGACGATCCAGATGCGGCTTCTCCTTGGGAAGAGGTGCGCACTCGGCTGCTCGGGCGGGAATGAGGGTCCGCCTTACGCCCGAGGCGGAAGCAGAAGACCTCGAGCCCGCGGAAGCCGTGGGGGTCGGCTGTTCTCACGCGCACAGGAGTCCTGAAGCGTGGCGCATCCGGGCGGGCGTCTGAGAGCCCGATGACCAACGCGGCGCGCTATTGGCGAACGGTGCGGCACTTGCGGGCGGCGCAGCTCTTCCATCGCGTGCGGCTCGGGGTGCGGCGGCGCTGGTGGTCGCGGGCGCCGGCGCGGGTGGATGCGCGCTATCGCGAGCGGGCGCGCGGCGGCCGGGTGCGCTGGGATGCGCCGGAGCTCGCGGTGCTGGCGCGGCTGCGTGTAGAGAGACACGTGGGTTTGGAGGCGCACGATCTCGCGTCGGGTGCCGAGGCGCACGATGTCGGGCCCGGCGCCACGGCCGAAGTCCAGGCCCGGGCCGACGCCGCGCTGGCCGGCCGCTTCACGTTCCTCGGCGAGACGCGCGAACTCGGCGTCCCGGTGGCGTGGGACCGGCCGGATCTGCTGGACGCGCTGCTGTGGAAGACCCATCTGCACGAGTTCCCGTTTGCGCTGGACCTGGCGCTCGCCGGGCGCGCGGACGGCGAGCCGCGCCATCGGGAGGGCTTCTTTGCGCTGGCGCGCTCGTGGGTGGCGGCCGAGCCGATCGGCAAGCCGGGCTTTGCGAGCGTGGCCTGGAACGAGCGCGCGGTGGCGACCCGGCTGCTCCACTGGCTCGCGGCGGGGGCCCTCTTCGGCCTGCGGCCCGGTGAGCCGGACGCGGAGTGGCTGGGCGAGGAGATCGTCCGCCACCTGGTCTTCTTGCGCGAGAACCTGGCGCTCGATCTCTCGGCGAACCACCTGTTCCGAGACTGTGTCGGCCTCGCGATCGGCCACGCGCTGACGGGCGCCTGCCCGGACGGCCTCGCGCTGCTCGAGCGCGAGGTCCGCGCGCAGATCCTCCCGGACGGCGCGCACTACGAGCGCTCGGCGATGTACCACGCGGTGTGCCTGGCGGATCTGATCGACGTCCACGTGCTGCTGGGCGATGGCGCCCCCGCGTGGCTGACCGAGGCCGTGCGGCGGGCTGGCGGCTTCCTCGAATCCGTGCTGCTCGGCGATGGCGACATCCCGCTGCTCGGCGACGCCTCGCGCGGCGAGATCGAGCCCGCTGCGCTGATCGAGCAGGCGCGCGCGACGGCCGGCTCGCTGGTCCCGCCGCACGAGCCCGAGCATTGGAGCGGCCTCGTGCGGCTCGAGCGCGGCCCCGTGCGCGCGGTACTCCGCGCCGGCCCGCACGGTCCGGACCACCAGCTCGGGCATGCGCACGCGGACCTGTTGTCGTTCGACCTGTCGTACGCAGAGCAGCGGATCATCACCGATACGGGGACGGGGATGTATGCGCCCGGCCCCGCGCGCGACTGGCTGCGCTCGACGGCCGCACACAATACGGTGCAGATCGATGGCGAGGAGCTGCTCGAGGCGTGGTCGAGCTTCCGCTCGGGACGCCGCGGTCGCGCGCGCTGCCACGGCCGCGGCGAATCGGCCGGCTGGGACTGGATCCACGCCTCGCACGACGGCTGGCGCTGGCTGCGCGGCGCGCCGGTGCATCATCGGCTGCTGGCGGTCCGGGAGGATGCTGTGCTCGTGCTGGATGTCGTGCTCGGCGGCGGCGCGCATCGCGTGACGAACCGCCTGCACCTGCACCCGGATGCGCCGACCGAGGGGTTGCACGTGGAGCCGCTCGCCGGCGCGATCGAGCGCGGAACGGGACCCGTGCACGAGCGCTTCGGGGAGACGCGGGAAGCGCCGGTGCTCACCGTGGAACAGCACGCCGAGCTGCCGTGGCTT
>CAYOHN010000499.1:0-2178 GCA_964403735.1 uncultured Spirochaetales bacterium
CCGCGAAGATCCACAGCGACCACACGGCGCGCCGATTGGCGCGGAACGCCGCGAGGCGACGGCGGCCCACCTCGCCGAGGGGCACGCGCCAGGGGAGCCGCCACGCCACCGGCTAGACCTCGCGTCCTTCGAAGTCGATGCGGGGATCCACCAGCATGTAGCTGAGATCGCCGATCAGGCCGAGGAGCAGCCCGAGCAGCGTGAAGATGTACAGCGTCCCGAACATCACCGGGTAGTCGCGATTCACCGCGGCCTCGAAGCCGAGCAGGCCGAGGCCGTCGAGAGAGAAGATCACTTCGATCAACACCGAGCCGGTGAACAGGATCCCGATGAACGCGGCCGGGAAGCCGGCGATCACGATCAGCATCGCATTGCGGAACACGTGCCCGTAGAGCACGCGCCGTTCCGGCAGGCCCTTCGCGCGCGCCGTCACGACGTACTGCTTGTGGATCTCCTCGAGGAACGAGTTCTTCGTGAGGATCGTGAGCGACGCGAAGCCGCCGATCACCAGCGAGGCCACTGGCAGCGCGATGTGCCACAGGTAGTCGAGGATCCGGGCGGGCCACGCGAGATCCTGCCAATTCTCGGACGTGAGGCCGCGCAGCGGAAACCAGTCCAGGTAGCGGCCGCCGGCGAACACGACGACGAGCAGGATGGCGAACAGGAACGCCGGCACGGCATTGCCGAAGATCACGACCCCGCTGCTCCAGACGTCGAAGCGGGAGCCGTCGCGCACGGCCTTGGTGACCCCGAGCGGGATCGAGATCAGATAGACCAGCAACGTGGTCCAGAGCCCCAGCGAGATCGACACCGGCATCTTCTCGAGGATCAGCGAAATCACGCTCTGGCTGCGGAAGTAGCTCTCTCCGAAGTCGAAGCGCAGATACCCTTTCAGCATCTGCACGAAGCGCTCGTGGACCGGCTTGTCGAAGCCGAACTGCCGCTCGAGCCGCTCGATGTACTCGCGATCGAGGCCCTGCGCGCCGCGGTAGCGGCTGCCCTCGCTCCCGCCCGGACCGCGCCCGGCGCTCAGCGTCTCGCCGCCCGCGCCGGAGACGCGCGCGGTGGCGCCGACCGCGGTCCCTTCGAGTTGCGCGAGGATGCGCTCGATCGGTCCGCCCGGCACCACCTGCGCGACTGCGAAGTTGACGAGCATGATCGCCAGCAGCGTCGGCACGATGAGCAGCAGCCGGCGAACGATGTAGGCGCCCATGGGGTTCGCGCCGCCGACTACGGCTTGGGCGGGGCCGCGGTCTTCTCGAGCGCGGCGGCCTTTTCGGCATCCCACCACCAGGCGTCGAGCTGAACGCCGGCTTTCGGCACGACGTCCGGCATCCCGAAGCGGTTCCAGTACGCGATCCGCTGTTTGGCGAGGTGCCAGTTCGGGACGACGTAGTGCCCCCACTGGAGGACCCGGTCGAGTGCGCGGCTGGCGTGGATCAGACTCTCGCGGTCCGGCGCGCCGACGATCTTCTCGACGAGCGCATCGACGACGGGGTCCTGGATGCCGATGAGGTTCCGGCTTCCCTCGCGCGTTGCCGCCGCGCTGCTCCAGAACTCCCGCTGCTCGTTGCCGGGCGACTCCGACTGCGGGAACACGGCGACCGTCATGTCGAAGTCATAGGTGTCCATCCGCCGCCGGTACTGGGAGGTGTCGACGGTGCGCACGCTCGCGTCGATCCCGAGTTTCTCGAGGTTGTTCGCGAACGGCAGCGCCACGCGTTCGAACTGGGGGCTCGCGAGCAGGATCTCGAACGCGAACGGCTTGCCGTCGCGCTGGAGCTTCCCGTCTGCGACGCTCCAGCCGGCCTCCTTCAGCAGCTCGGAAGCCCGGCGGAGGTTGGCGCGGTTGTTGCCGGAGCCGTCCGTGGTCGGTGGCTGGTACTCCTTCGTGAACACCTCCTCCGGAAGCTGCTCGCGGAACGGCTCGAGCAGCGCCAGCTCCTCCGGACCGGGCAGACCGCGAGCCGCGAGCTCCGAGTTCTCGAAGTAGCTCCGCGTCCGCGTGTACTGTCCGTAGAACAGCGCCTGGTTCGACCACTCGAAGTCGAACGCGAGTCCGAGGGCCTCTCGCACCCGGCGGTCCCGGAACAGCGGCCGGCGCAGGTTCATCGCGAAGCCCTGCATCCCCGCCGGCATGCCGTACGGCACCTCCTTCGTCACGATGCGATCCGCCTT
>CAYOHN010000500.1:0-2176 GCA_964403735.1 uncultured Spirochaetales bacterium
CGACGCGATCGAGGCCTTCCGGATGTTGCTGCGACACGCGCGCTCCGCACTTCGCTACGGGGTCGTCGTTCTCATCCTCCTCGGATTGTGGGCAGCGCGGGGGACGCCGAGCGCGCGGGCCGGGTACATCGGCGCGATCGCGCTGCTGTACCTGCTCGTTCTCTACGGATTGACCTTCAGCTCGGGCTACGTGAGCCGCCGCCACGCGCTGCCCCCGCTGCTCCCGCTGTTCGGGTATGCGGCTGTGGGGGGGCTGGCACTGGGGGGAGCGATCGCGCGCTGGCGGGGCGTGCCGAGCCGCGCGGGGCTTCTCGGTGTGCTCGCGATCGCCGGCGTCGCGGCCGGCGAGCTCTGGAGCCAGCGCACGCCGAACCGACAGGGCGAGCTGGCGATGCGTCGCGCCGCGGAGTGGTTGCGCGACCACGCGCCCGGACCGGGCCGCGTCGCCGCTCCGCGCCAGCGTTTCGGCTACTACGCCGAGCTCCCGTACGTCTCGCTTGCCGGAGTCGCCGACGGGTCGCTGGCTCGCTATCTGTCCGACGCGCACGCACGTTATGTCCTCCTCGACGATGGGGATCGACTGGCGGCGCTCCGGCGCGCGGAACTCCAGCGCGGAGAAGTTCAGCGCGGGGAAGGAAGCCGAGTGCGACTGCTCCATCAGGTCGAGGTCGCGGGCGCCCAGGCGTTCGTGGTCGAGTTCTCGCCGGGACCGACCCCGGAGCCCGCAGCCGATCGCGGCCCGGTCGTCGAGCCCTGATCGATGTTCCGCCGCCAACACGAGGTCCTGCGCAGTGCGCTCCTGCTCGGCGACCTGGTCCTCGTCGGCGCGAGCTGGATGGCCAGCTATGCCGTCCGCTTCCACACGGGTCTACCGGTTCCCCTCGGCGTTCCGCCGGTCGAGCCGTATCTGGCCGCGCTTCTCGTCGTGCTGCCCGCCTGGGCGTGGGTGTTCCGCAGACGCGGTCTCTACACGCCGCGCCGCGTCGACTCGCCGCTCTCGGAGATCGCGTCGGTGGCGGTAACCGGGACGACGGTGATCGTGCTGCTCGTGGCCGCGAGCTTCTTCGTGCGCAGCTACTTCTTCTCCCGGGGCGTCGTGGCGATCTTCTGGGGGCTCTCGATCGCCTCCGTGGCGGCGTTCCGGCTCGTCGCTCGCAAGCTGCTGTTCGTGCTGCACCGTCGCGGGCGGCACCTGAGCTCTGCGCTCGTCGTCGGTGGCGGTCGGCTCGCGGAGCAGGTCATCGATCGGATCCACGAGCGGGCGGAGCTGGGCCTGCGGGTCGTCGGGGTGCTCGCCGACGAGAAGAGCCCGCGCGTGCGGGGCGTGCCGGTGCTCGGCCGCTACGAACAGGTGAAGCCGGTCCTGCACCTCTGCGGTGCGCGCCAGGTGATCCTCGCGTTGCCGCGCGAAGACGCGGACCAGCTCGAGGCGCTGCTCGGTCAGCTCGAGGACGAGTTGGTCGACATCCGGCTGGTCCCGGACCTCTTGCACGTGGCCGCGCTCGGGAGCAGCGTCGAGGACTTCGACGGCTTGCCGGTGATCAGTCTGCGCGAGAGCCCGCTGGTGGGCTGGGCGGCGCTGCAGAAGCGCGCTTTCGACATCGCGGTGTCGTCGATCGGCTTGCTGCTCGCGGCCCCCGTGCTCGCGGGGATCTCGCTGGCGATCCGGATCAGCGCCGGGCCGCCCGTCTTCTACCGCCAGGAGCGCATGGGCCTCGACGGGCACGTCTTCTGGATGCTGAAGTTCCGGACCATGGTCGACGACGCCGAGCGCGACACCGGTCCTGTCTGGGCGTGCCGCGATGACCCGCGCGAGACGCGCATCGGCTCGTTCCTGCGCCGGACCAGCCTCGACGAGCTGCCGCAGCTGTGGAACGTGCTGCGCGGCGACATGAGCCTCGTGGGGCCGCGGCCGGAGCGGCCCGTCTTCATCGAGCAGTTCCGCCGCGAGGTGCCGGGCTACATGCTGCGCCACAAGGTGAAGGCGGGGGTCACCGGCTGGGCCCAGGTGCACCGCTGGCGCGGCGACACGTCGATCCACGAGCGCATCGAGCACGACCTCTACTACATCCGCCACTGGTCGCTCGGCCTCGACGTGCGGATCCTGCTGATGACCCTGTGGCGGGTCCGGCTGCCGGATTGAGGGGCCGTCAACAAAGGGGCCGGGTTCGTTCGT
>CAYOHN010000501.1:0-2166 GCA_964403735.1 uncultured Spirochaetales bacterium
CGTATCTGCTGCTCGAGGCTCCCGACGGACTGGTCCTCGTCGACCAGCACGCGGCCCACGAGCGCGTGTTGTACGAGCGACTTCGGGCGTCCTGGCGAAACGGCGTGGTGCCGCGGCAAGGGTTGCTGCTGCCGGTGCCGGTCGACCTCTCGCCGGATCAGGCCGCGCGCGTCGTCGACGCGGGTCCCGCGCTCGAGCGCCTCGGCTTCGAGGTGGAGCCGTTCGGCGCCGAGGTGGTGGCCGTGCGCGCGATCCCGGCGGAGCTGGCCGGCCAGGATCCCGCCGCGCTGCTGGCGAATCTCGCAGACGAGCTGCGCCTTCTGAATCATCAGCCAGGCCCGGACGAAGGGGCGCTGCGCGCGCCCGAGGCCGCCGATCGGCTCTTCGCCTCGCTGGCGTGCCATTCGGCGCGCCGCGCCGGCGAACGCCTCGACCCGCGCGAGCAGCAGGCCCTGCTCGCGGCGCTCGACGAGATTCCGTGGGCGCCCACGTGTCCGCACGGCCGGCCGGTGGCGATTCCAATTTCGCGCGGGGAGATCGATCGACGCTTCGGGCGCACGTAGCGGCGGCCATTACCTTGTCTCCGATGGTCGCATCCCGAGCCAACGCAGCGCCGCCGGTGGTCGTGGTGACCGGGCCGACGGCGTCGGGGAAAACCGCCGTCGCCATCGAACTCGCGCTGCGCTTCGGCGGCGAGATCGTCAACGCCGACTCGGTCCAGATCTACCAGTATCTCGACATCGGCACCGCGAAGCCAAGCCTCGCCGAGCGCGCGCGGGTGCCGCACCACCTGCTCGACGTCGTCACCCCGGACACGCCCTACAATGCCGGGCGTTACGCGCGCGAGGCGCGCAGTGCTGCGTCGGCAATTCACGCGCGCGACGGCGTCGTCTTCCTGACCGGCGGAACCGGGCTCTACATCCGCGCCGTCCTCGAGGGTTTGATCGAGGATGGGCCCGCGGACATGGCTCTGCGCGCCGAGCTCGAGCGCGAGGCCGAGCGCGCCGCGGCCGAGGGCGATCCGCACCGGCTCCATCGCCAGCTCGTCGCGCTCGACCCGGAGGCCGCGCAGACGATCCATCCGAACGACCGGCGCCGCGTGGTGCGCGCGCTCGAGTTGAGTGCCCGGACGGGGAGCCGAGCCTCCAAAGTACGGGCGACGCACGGCTTCTCGGATCGCCCGTACCGCGTGCTCTATCTGGTGCTCGATCCCGGCGTGGCGGCGCTCGATGCGCGCATCGACGCTCGCGCCGCCGCGATGATCGACGCCGGTTTGCTGCGCGAGTGCCGCTCGCTTCGCGAGCACGGCTACGGTCCGGAGCTGCGTCCGCTCCAGTCGATCGGCTACCGGCACGTGATGCCGGTGGTCGATGGAAGCGACACGCTGGCCAATGCACTCGCGGGGATGCGGCGCGACACGCGCCGCTTCGCGCGCCGGCAACGGACGTGGTTTCGCGCGATCCCGGACGCCGTGTGGATGCACCCCGGCGAGCGCGCGACGCTAGGCAAGCGCGTCGCCGAGTTCCTCGCCGCGGAGACAGAGCCGGACTGCGACGGATCAGTAGGAGCTGGGTGAGACGTAGTCGATGCCGAACCGCACGCGTGCGAAGTGGCCCTCACCGGAGTCGAACAGCGCGGGGTTGTTCTCGGCGGGATCGAAGAGCTGGTTCATGTCGGCGTCGAACGGGATCAGTACGAGGCCCGGCACGAACTCTATCGCACCGGCGAGACCGCGCAGGATCGACGCGCCCATGTTGACGCTGATTGACCACGGAATCGCCGGGAGCGCGTAGGCGTACTTCACCGCCTTCGTGTCGTCGGTGGTGCTCCAGCGCTCATACAGCGCCTTGCTCGCCACGTACGGCGACAACGCGAAATCGAGGGGGAACAGCAGCAGGTTCTGGACCGAGCGAGTGATCGTCTTGGTCGTCGCGTGCGCGGCTCCCGGTGCGACGGCGACGAGCGGCAGGGCCACGGCACAGGCGAGAGCAACGAAGCGAAGTCGGCGCGCGGAACCGGTCACGGCGGTCTCCTTGAAGAGGACAGGTTCGCATCCAGATCGAAGTTCGCAGGAGAAAATGACAGGCGAACCGGATTCGGACTCGAACAGGCCTCGCAGCAGAACTCGGGCGAGCGGCGCCGGCACCCCCTGCAGGTCCACCCGTC
>CAYOHN010000502.1:0-2152 GCA_964403735.1 uncultured Spirochaetales bacterium
CTTTCAGGTGTTCTTCTACCCGCTCTACGCGTGGTTCTTCCTGACCACCCTCCCGGACCTGCTCGGCCTCCAAAGCGTCCGCATCGACATCACGATCGGGGAGATCGCGCAGAGCGTCTTCATCTACCTGGGTATCCCCTTCCTCGCCGGGATGCTCACCCGCTTCGCCCTCGTCGCGCGACGCGGCGAGGCCTGGTACCAGGAGCGCTTCATCCCGCGCATCAGCCCGCTGACGCTCGTCGCGCTGCTGTTCACCATCGTCGCGATGTTCACGCTGAAGGGCGAGAAGGTCTTCGAGCTGCCCTTCGACGTGCTGCGGATCGCTCTGCCGCTCCTGATCTACTTCGTGGCGATGTTCCTCGTGTCGTTCGTGATGAGCCGGCGGCTGGGCGCGGACTATCCGCGAACGGCGACGCTCTCGTTCACGGCGGCGTCGAACAACTTCGAGCTGGCCATCGCGGTCGCGATCACGACCTTCGGCCTCCACCACGGCGCGGCGCTGGCGGCCGTCATCGGTCCTCTGGTGGAGGTGCCGGTGCTGATCGGCCTGGTGAGCGTGGCGACCGCGCTGCGCCGCGGATTCCCGCAAGGAGCGTGAGGTGATCCCGCGAGGGTGCATCGCAGATTCTTAGTCGCTCTGGTTCAGCGAGTTGACCGCCCGATTCTCGCCTGCGGGAGGGTGGCCGGCCGCGATCTCTTCCCGCCGCGGGCTTCGCGGGCGATGCTCGCCGCATGCGGATCGCGGCGAACAGGCACAAGACGCGCCAGCAGGTGCTGGCCTTCGTGCCCGAGCACTGCCCCTACGAGCAGTGCCCGGATCACCTCCTGCGCGATCCTTCGGCCTACCGCTTCCTGCGCCGCGGCACGCGCCGCACCCGGCGCAAGCCGGGGATCGTCCGCCGCTACACCTGCTGCCGCTGCGGGCGGAGCTTTTCCAGCTCGAGCTTCTTCGAGCTCTACCGGCGGCGCTTCCACGAGATCCCCGAGGAGGTCTTCCGCGGCTTCTCCGAGGGCCAGTCCGAGCGGCAGATCGCGCGCACCAACCGCGTCGGGGTGAAGACCGTGCAGTGGCTCAAGCGCTACATGGGCGGCCAGGCGCTGCTCTTCCACCTCGTGCAGCTCGGCCGTCTCGCCGGGCGGGTCGACGAGACGATCGGGTTCGACGGCCTGCAGACCTTCGTGCTCTCGCAGTGGGAGCCGGGCGACCTGCAGACCGCCGCGGCCAACGAGAGCGGCTACCTGCTGGACATCGACTACGTCGGCCTGCGCCGCAGCGGGCGGATGACGCCCCGCCAGCTGGCCACGCGCGCCGTGCGCGAGCGGCGCTTCGGCCGCCCTCCGCGGGGGGTGGGCGTGCGCAAGACGCGGCAGGCGCTCGAGCGGCTCAGCGCGCTGCCCCCGCCGGGCTCGCCCTTGGCGCTGGCGATGGACGAGCACACCGGCTACGCCACCGCGGTGCGCGAGGTGCGCGCGCAGGGCGTGGCGATCGAGGTGACCACCGTCTCGTCGCACGCCTGGCGGCAGACCGCGGGGCACCCGCTGTGGCGGATCAACCACGAGCACCGGCTGATGCGCCACGGGATGAAGAACCACACCCGGGAGACGCTGGCCTTCAGCAAGACCACCGCGGGCCTGCTCGACCGGGGATGGACCTACGTGGTCTGGCGCAACCACGTCAAGGGCGTGTCCGAGCGCCACGGCCAGGAGCTCTCGAACACCACCCCGGCGATGCGCCTCGGTCTGGCCGACGCGCCGCTCGACGCCGACGCGATCTTCCATCGCCGGCTCTTCCCCCGGCGCGTCGGACTCCCCAGAGAGCTGCGCGACCACTACGACGGCACCGCCCGCTCGCGGCCCCGCGAGTACGCGGGCACCAGGCGCGACCGCGCCCCGCGCCGGCGCTGAGCCGGGCGCCGGGACTCGGAGCGCGCACGCCGACCGCGTCCTCGCGTCCTCGACCTCATCGAGACCCTGCGACACCGCTCGGATCGGCGTCAGCCGGCGTCAATCCGCGTGCCAGATCGGGCCGAAACCGGGCGCCGGCTGGAAAATGCACCGTTGAGGGATCACCTCAGGTGGAACGCGTGCCAGGCGAACCAGAAAGCGTGCATCACGGGCAGCGCCTCGTCCCCCTCCGGACGCCGCACCACCA
>CAYOHN010000503.1:0-2151 GCA_964403735.1 uncultured Spirochaetales bacterium
AAGGGCTTCTCGAAGCACGATCCCGCGTTGCCGCTCTACACCGCGGAAGATGCGCAGCGCGCGCTGCGCCAGCTCCGCGTGCTGCCGTTCGGCGACGCGCACGAGGTGGCGCCGGGGGTGCGCGTCGCCCTGCACTGCGCCGGACACATCCTCGGATCGGCGTGGGTGCATCTCGCATTCGATGACGGCGACACCGATTCTGTGTTGTTCTCGGGCGACCTCGGCCGACCGGAGCACCCGGTGCTAGTGCCGCCGGATCCGCCCACCGCCTGCGGCACGTTGCTGATCGAATCGACGTACGGCGGCCGCCGTCACGACGAAGGCGCCGCCGAGACCCAGCTCGCCGACGCGATCGTGCGCACCGCCGAGCGCGGCGGCGCCGTGGTGATCCCGGCCTTCGCCGTCGATCGCACCGAGGTGCTGTTGCTGACCTTGCGCAAGCTCGAGGCCGCCGGCCGCATCCCGCATCTGCCGGTCTACGTCGACAGCCCCATGGCGTTGGCGGCCCTGCAAGTCTACGAGCGCGCGGCGGCGCAGGGCGACGACGAGGTCCGGCCGGAGCTGCGCGGCCGCACGGGCGCCTTCGACACCCACGATCTCATCGAGGCGCACGACGTCGAGGAATCGAAGGCGATCCACGACGCGGGGCTTCCGTGCATCATCGTGTCCGCATCCGGCATGGCGACGGGGGGCCGTGTGCTGCACCACCTGGCTCGGCGACTGCCGGACCCGAAGAACAGCATTGTGCTGTCGGGCTACCAGGCGGCCGGCACGCGCGGGCGCCGGCTCATCGAGGGCGCGCGCGAGCTGAAGCTGCTGGGTCGCTACGTACCCGTGCGCGCGGAGGTGGTCGACGCGGCGGGATTCTCGGTCCACGCCGATGAAGCCGAGCTGGTCGCCTGGGCGCGCCAGATGCCGAGTCCGCCGCGGATCGCGTTCACCGTGCATGGCGAGCCCGCGTCGGCCGCATCGCTGCGCGACGCGCTGGTCGGCGAGCTGGACTTCGTCGCCGTGGTTCCGAAGCACGGGGAGCGCGTCCGGCTCGACTGAGCGCGCGCCGGCGGCCGGTCAGTTGCTAGGATCCCTCCTCGGCACGCCCCACGCGGAGGATCCGATGCGCGACGTGTTCCTGGTAGAAGCAGTGCGAACCCCTCTCGGCAAGCGCGGAGGCGGCCTCTCGACCGTGCATCCGGCCGATCTGCTCGCTGCCGTGCAGCGCGCGGCCGTCGAGCGCGCCCGGCTGGATCCCGCTCTCGTCGACCAGGTCCTCGGCGGCTGTGTCTCGCAGGTGGGCGAGCAGGCGTTCAACATCGCGCGCACCGCGTGGCTGGCGGCCGGGTTGCCGCTCGAGGTCGCCGCGACGACGGTCGACAGTCAGTGCGGATCGAGTCAGCAGGCGACGACGCTGGCGGCGGGCCTCGTCGGATCCGGACTCGCCGATGTCGTCGTGTCGTGCGGCGTCGAGAGCATGAGCCGGATCCCGCTGGGCGCCAACTTCGCGAGCCACGGCCGGCCGATCCCGAAGAGCTATTTCGATCGGTTTGCATTCAAGAGCCAGTTCCAGGGTGCCGAGCTGATTGCCGAGGAATACGGCATCACGCGTGAGGACACCGACCGCTTCGGGCTGCGCAGCCAGGAGCTGGCCGCCAAGGCCTGGGCAGAGGAGCGCTTCGAGCGCGAGGTCGTACCGATCGATGCGCCCGTCGTCGATGCCGAGGGCAAGCCGACCGGCGAGACCGTGCGCGTGACGCGCGACGAGGGGCCGCGCCAGAGTTCGCTCGAGAAGCTCGCGACACTGAAAGCGGTCGTCGAGGGCGGCGTGCACACCGCCGGGACAGCCTCGCAGGTGACCGACGGCGCGGCGGCCGTGGTGCTCGCGTCGGAGGAGGCGGTCCAGCGACACGGTCTCACGCCGCGCGCGCGGATCGTCGACGCCACCATCGTCGGCGTCGATCCGGTGACGATGCTGAAGGGCCCCATCCCGGTGACGCGCAAGCTGCTGGCGAGGACGAAGCTCGCGATCGAGGACTTCGCCGTCTACGAGGTCAACGAGGCCTTCGCGTCGGTCGTCCTCGCGTGGCAGCAGGAGTGCCAGCCGGTGCTCGAGCGCGTGAATCCCAACGGCGGCGCGATCGCGCTCGGCCATCCCGT
>CAYOHN010000504.1:0-2151 GCA_964403735.1 uncultured Spirochaetales bacterium
GGCCTTCCAGGTGAGCCAGCCTGCCGGGTTCGGAACGCCGGTCACCGGCAGCCTCAACAGCGACTTCGACGTCACAGGCGGGGACACGAGCTTCACCGAGGCCTTCGGACCGGGCGGCACGTTCTTCGGGAACCTCGCCGCATTGTTCGTGAACAACAACCCGGTCAGCGGGAACTTCTGTCTGCTCGTCGAGGGCGGCTGCCCGGGCGGCACGACGATCGCCAGCTTCACTGCGTCCCCGACGATCACGATCACGCCGATCCCGGAGCCGGGCGTCGCCGTCCTGCTGGCCCTCGGTCTCGCCGCGTTGACGCTGCAGCGCCGGGGCGTCTAGCATCGCGCTCCTCGCGAACCGGTTAGCCAGCGCGGGATCCGGTCTTGCAGGGCCTCGTCCCCCGCGGGCGAGGCCGGGTGCCATGATTCGTTCCCTCTCCTTGTTCTCGCTGCTCTGCTCGCTTCTGGTCGGACTGCTCGGCTCGACGTGCCAGCCGATGTCCGGCGCGCCGCCGGAGCTGGCGCTGCGCCTCGACGGGATCCCGGCAGCCATGAGCGAAGTGCTCGTCGTGCCGCCGTCCGGCTTCGTCGTGAACGTCGACGTGATCCCCGGCTCGGCGCCGCTGGATCCCGATTCGCTCGAAGTGGACGGCTTCCAGTGGGGGGGCGATGCGACCCCGGCGCTCGAGGGTCTCTTCACCGCGACGGCAGACGGCTTCGTCGCCGAGATCCCCGCCGCGTTCGCCTTCGCCGAGGGCACTTTCACGCTGCTGGCCGTCTTGCGCGACGAAGAAGGCCGCGCGGGCTCCGCGCTGCTCTCGTTCGCCGTCCGCGACTTTCCGGCCGGCGCTCCGCCGATCGGAACCGGCCAGCAGATCTGGCTGGACTTCGAGTCCGACCGCGACGGCATCCCGGGGCCGGATTTCCCGCTCGATCTCGAGAGCTTCGGACTCGCCTCGCCCGCTGCGCCGGCGCTCGCCGACGCGGCCCGGGCGCTGGTGATCGACGCCGTTCTCGCGCGCACGGCCACCGCGTACGGGCCCGATGCCAGCGGGTTCTCGGCGGCTCCGGTGGCTGTGACCTTCACCGCGACGCAGCCGGCTGCCGGCGATACCACGCGCCTGTGCGTCGGCGGCGAGGATCCCGCCGGCGGGAGCACGATCGGCAGCGTCCCGATCGATCTCAACAACAGCAACCGCAACGACGTGGCCTGCGGCACGATCCCGCCGACGGGAGTGTTCCCGCGCGAGCTGTTGGTGTTCCAGAATCAGAGTTCGTTCCAAGCCGCCTTCGATCCGCTGCGGCCGGAGCGCGGCGGGGTCCCGATCGGAGACGGCCCGTGGGACTTCTGGCTACTCGAACCGGACTTCGATCCCGACAACACGCTGCCCGGCCTGCTGCTTCGCTACACGGAAATGATGACGGGAATCGAGGTCTTCGCCAACGCGCTCGGCTCGATCGTCGCGCACGAGGCCGCGCACGCGCTCGGTCTCGTGCCTCCCGGCGCGCCGGGCATCGGACTGTTCGGCGGAAGCGACGGAGCGTCGTTCACGCACTCGGTCGAGCCGGACGGGTCGACGCCGCCCGGGAACTACCTGATGAAGGCCGGCAATACCTTCACCTTCGCGAAGCTCGCGGGCCTCGACGGCTTCGCCCTGCCGGCGTTCCGCGAGATCGAGCTCGCGTACCTGCACGACCGCGTGGTCCTCGCCTTCCAGGTGACGGCGCTGCTCCCGCCGCCGATGGTCGCTGCGGTGTCGCCCGGTGTGGTCGACGCGTCCTCGGTGCTGCTCACCATCACCGGAACCGACTTCGTCGCGACGCCCTCCGTGCGCGCCGTGCTGCCGACCTTCAGCTTTGGCGCGATCGGCGAATCCCTCCAGTCGCCGGAGCAGCTGACGGCCTGGGTGGTCCGCTCGCAGATGATCTCCGGGCTCTACGATATCGAGGTCACGAACCCCGACGGCCAGCAGGCGGTGCTGCCCGACGCACTCCTGGTTCCCTGATTCGGTCTCATCGCTCTCGGCGCGCAGCGCTCGACGGCCGCGTTGGTTCGAAGACCCGTTGGTTCGAAGGCCTGACGGATCAGAGTTCCGCCGCCAGCGCCTCGAGCTCGCGAGTTTCGTCCTCCCAGTACCGCTCGCTCCCGAAGTGCGG
>CAYOHN010000505.1:0-2127 GCA_964403735.1 uncultured Spirochaetales bacterium
GCGAACGCCCTGCGCCAGACCTCGACGAGCAGGTGGAAGCGGGCAGCGCCGAAACATCGGCTGGCCGGGCTGGACGATCTCGTCGCCGGTCGACAGGATCGCAACGCGCGGACGGCGCACGACGGCGACCTCGGCGCAGCCGATCGCGGCGAGAACGCCGGTCTCCCGCGAGCCGAGGAGCGTGCCGGCGAAGAGCACGGTTTCTCCAGCGCCCATGTCCGTGCCGGCGAACGAGACGGCGGCACCCGGGACGACGGCGCGACGCACCAGCAGTGTGTCGCCGTCGACGTCGACGTCGACGTCGGTGACTTCCACCGGCACCACCGCATCGGCGCCGCGCGGCAGCATCCCGCCGGTGGCGATCTGCATCGCGCGGCGGTCGGTGACTTCCGCCTTCGGCACGACACCGGTCGGGATCGTCTCGCCGAGCAGGCGCAACCGGACGGGAGTCTCTTCGGCGGCGCCGAAGCTGTCCTCGGCGCGCACTGCGAAGCCGTCCATGTTCGCGCGATCGAAGCCCGGCACGTCGACGTGGGAGCGCACGTCCTCGGCGAGCACGCGGCCGAGCGCGGCGTCCAGAGGCACGCGCTCCGCGCCGAGCGGTGCCGCGTCGATGGTCGCACGCCAGCGCCGCTCCGCCTCGTCGCGGTCGACGACCTCGAGGAACTGCTGCTGCTTCCCGCAGACGCGCTTCATCCGCTCGTCTCCGCTGCGGCTCCGTCGAAGGGCTCGTCGTCGTAGAGCAGCACGTCGACCACCGCGCCCTCGGCCATCCCTTCGAGTCCGCGCGGAACGAGTACGCAGCCCGCCGCGCGTACCGTCGACGAGAGGATCGACGCGCCCGACGTCGCGAGCGGCACGACGCGGCCGCTCTCGATGGCGACGCGCACGTAGTCCGTGCGGCCCACCGCCGAGCTGATCTTGCGCGCGAGCGGCAGCCGCACCCGCCGGTGCGGCCACGCGCGCGAGCGACCGCCGAGCGCGCGGATCGTCGGCCCGGCGAAACTCTCGTACGCGCACAGACACGAGACCGGATTGCCGGGAAGCAGGAAGACCCAATGCTCGTCGATGCGACCGATTCCCGCCGGGCTCGATGGGCGCATCGAGATCCCGTGGAAGTCCAGTGTGCCGAACTCTGCGACCAGCCGCGGCGCGTGATCCTCCTGCCCGACCGAGGTGCCGCCGGACACGAGGACGACGTCCGCTCGTCGATTCGCGAGCGCCTCGCGAATCCGCACGGGATCATCCGGCAGCAGCGAGAACGGCAGCACTTCACCGCCATCACGAATCACCAGCGCGCGCAGCACGACGGAGTTGCTGTCGGCGATGCGCTGGCCCGTGGGTCTCGTCCCAGCTGGTAGCAGTTCGTCGCCGGTGATCACCAGCGCCACGCGCGGACGCCGCACGCAGGCCACCGATGCGACACCGATCGACGACAGCAACCCGGCATCCTGCGGCCGGAGGCGTCGCCCGGCGCGGAGCACGAGGTCGCCGCAGCGGATGTCCTCGCCGACGGCGCCGATGTGTTTCTTCGGCGCGACCGGCTCGCGGACGGCGACGCGGCCCTCGCCGCACTCCTCGGCCACCTCGGCCATGACGACGGCATCGGCACCGTCCGGCACCGGCGCGCCGGTCATGATCCGCACCGCCTCGCCGGATTCGAGCGACCCCTCGAAGCCGCGTCCAGGAAGCGAGATCCCGACGACGCGCAGCTCGATCGGGTCGTAGTCGGACGCGCCGAAGGTGTCCTCCCCGCGCACCGCGAAGCCATCCATCGCCGAGCGCGCAAAGCCCGGCACGTCGACGTCCGAACAGACGTCTGCCGCGAGCACGCGTCCCGCGCAGTCGCCGAGCGCGACCGGTTCGGCGCCGAGCGCCCGCGTGCGCTCCGCGAGGAACCGCTCGACCTCTTCGACATCGGCGCGCTCCGCGAAGCCGCGCATGCGGACGTCCGAACGCTTCATCGACCTTCCGGGTGGCGGCGAAGCGCCGCGTCCGACGGACCTTATCCCCCGCGTAACCCACAGGCAAAATCCAGGTTGGGCCAAGGGGGAGCTCGAGGAAGTCGCAGGACCCCGGCGCGCGGTGGACGGAGTCTGCTAGTACATGGATGGACGAGACCTTGCT
>CAYOHN010000506.1:0-2121 GCA_964403735.1 uncultured Spirochaetales bacterium
GTCCAGCACACCCAGAAGTCCTTTTCGACGTTGCCGATCGGTGTTCCGAGTCGGTTGGCCGTGGTGAGAAAGAGGTCGAGCCGGTCACTCGACGGAGCGGCGCTGATTTGCCTGTACGCGGCGGTCGTCATGACTGGGGCTCGTTCGCGTCGGCTTCGTCAAGCAGCCCGCGCAGGAATTCCTGCATCCAGATCGGCAGGGCGGAGAGACCGGCGCGCAGATCCTCGCGGATCGCCTGACCATGCTGAGGGTCGGCGAGCAGGCGACGCAACACCGCGTCGACGCGGGTGCGCTCATCGTCCTGCGCGAGCGTGTCCTGCATCCAGCGGAGCGCCTGAACGACGCGCATGGCCGGACGATCGGCCCAATAGAGGCGGCTGGGCGCGGCCAGCTTGAAGTGGATCTCTTGCTGGCCGAGCTTGATTGGCTTGAGCCGCGCGTCGACCAGCACCTCGATGCGCGCTGGTACCGCGGTGGTGAGGCCGAGATCGTTGGCGGCGGTCATGCCGTCCACCACGACGCGCGCTCGATCACGACGAGTCACGGCGCGGATGACAGCGCGGTAGTCCGGCACGGTCGGACGGCCGGTCAGATCGTTTTGGCGTGGCTCGTCATAGAGGCCGCGGTCGATGCGACGCAGCTCGCCAGCGGCGGCGAGTCGCTGCAGCGTCTTGTCGACAGCAGCGCGGCTACCGAGGTCGGAGAAATCGCCAGGTGTCCAGACCTCATTCGGGCGGGATGCGATCCGCGCGAGCAACCGGGAGCGGAGGGCCGTATCGGGCGCCGGGTTCTTCATGTCCGAAATATGATGCGTTTTTCGGACGCAGACAAGGGGATGTCCGAAGCCAGCCACATTTTTCGGACAACCGAGAGCGCGCGAAGCGCAGCCACGCCTGGACCGCGTCTCTCCAGCGAGCTGGGCTGGAAGGGCGTCAGGCGTCCCGATTCCGGCCGTCCCCGGCGGAAGGCTCGCCGGAGGGTCGCTTGCAGCATGGCGAGGCCGCTGGCCTCGAGGCGGCTGCCGGCGGCGTCGAACATGCGGGCGTTCGCGAGGCCGGAGAGAGGTGGGGAACGTGGAGTAGAGCAGCTCGATCGTGCGCTCTCGGGAGGCGGAGATCGCCGCGCTGCTGGAGAGATCCGGCGTCCGTTGCACCTCGTCGAGGATTGCGCCCTGCGGGTACTGAGCGAGGAACGCGCGCGGATCGTCGATGGCGAAGGTCCGGACGTCCGGGGCTTCGAGGTTCGCGTAGGGCCGCTCGGGGAACAGCCCCCGGCAGATCGTGGACTAGCCGCTCTGGCGCGGCCCGGTGAGGGTGACGGCTGGAAACTGGCGGGCGGCCGCGAGGAGCTGGGGCGTAAGATCGCGCTCGATCATCGCGAGGGGCATCGAAGCCGCGACTTTCGGCTGATTCAAACTGAGATTTTGAATCAGCCGAAAGTCGCAGACCAGCCAGCGCGAGGCGCTGGGCTGGCTGGCCTGCGGGTTACTTTCGCCGTTTCCCATTTCCTTGGATTTCGAAGTAAGGGTTCCTACTTTCCCGGTATGAAAAGCGTCGTATCGGAGAAGGGCAAGGTCACGATTCCCAAGGCCATCCGCGAGATGCTCGGTCTTCGGCCAGGATCGCGCATCGAGTTCCGTGCCGAGGACGGGAAGTTGGTCGGGACGAAGGCGGTGCCCGAGGACGTCTTCCGAAAGTGGCGCGGGCGCGGTCGCCTTCCGGGAGGGATCTCGGTGGACGACTACGTGCGCCACACCCGGGATGGACATGCGGACGGCCGTCGATAGCAACGTCCTGCTCGACGTGGTGAACGGCGAGACCGCGGATCGGCTCTTGACGCGCGACCGTGGGCACTTATCGGGACTACTGCGCGGCGCAGATCATCGAACCTCCTGACCTGCCAGGGCCTTGCGGCAATCCGCCCCCCGTGCGGAGAGCCGACTGGCCAAACGCGCGATGACATCATGGCCCAGGCCTTCCGCGCCGAGGCGATCTCGAAGGCTGGCGGCCTCATCGGGCAGGCGGGCGGCGAGGTCGGCGATTCGCTGCAGGAGTGCGTCGGGCTCGACCCGGACGCTTTCTGCGAGACGGCGCCATTCCCGCGCGCCGATGTCGCGGAGGC
>CAYOHN010000507.1:0-2108 GCA_964403735.1 uncultured Spirochaetales bacterium
GCCGAGCGCGACATGCTGGAGTGCGAGACGACGAAGGCGTCGAGGACCTGGCGCAAGGCGTCCGGGCGTAGTTCCTCCTTCCCGAGGGCCTCCTACAGCACGAGGAACAGCCGCGACATATGAATGCCCTTGGCGTCCTCGCGATCGAGCGACACGAAGGCGTCGGCGCGCCCCGGGATCCGCATCGGGGCGCCGCGCGCGTCGCGCACGCGGATCGGCAGGTCGATCCCTTCCATGCCGACGCGGTCGATGCGACCCTGGGTGGCCGGCGGCTGGTGTTCGGCGATGTCCGGAAGCAGGCGGGGGAGGAGATCGGCGGTCGACATCGGGGCGGGACTCCTTCGCGGGCGCGCAACGAGCCTGAGCCTACCACCCCAGAGCTAGATGTCTAGAAAAAATATAGACACTATTTCGTTCTGTCTTGGTCCGTCCCGTCTCGATCGTGCGCCTCCGCGACCGCCCGTGTGCCGCCCGCGACGGCTGCGCCGGGGGCGGAATCGGCCGCCAGCGCCGGTTGGAGCCTCTGCTTGATCTCGTCGAGCTCGCGCTGGGCCGCCTCGTCGCGCGCGCCGTCCCGGATCGCGCGCAGCCGCTCGCCGAGTCCGTCGCCGGCCGGGCCGACGTCGGCGATCTCCGCGTCGAGCTGGCGTTCCGTCGCCAGCTTGGCGATGTGCTCGCGCAGGCCTTCGAGGGCCCGCAGGTCGGCGTCCACCGACAGCCCTTCGAGCACCGCGTGCACCTGGCGGCGGGCCTGGGCGCCCGCCCAGATGGCCAGCGCGCGACCCTTCTCGCGTTCGAGCGCGCGGATCTCCTCGCGGAATCGCAGCAGGTTCTCCTTGGCGGCTTCGGCCTCTCCGCGCAGCGCCTCGAGGTCTCGTCCGGTCCGCTCGCGCTCGTCGGTCAGCTCCTGCTTGTGGCGCACCAGCGCGAGCGCCACGGCTTCGTCGCCGCGCCGCAGCGCGCGCTGCACGTCGCCGGTGGTGCGCAGCAGCTCGCTGCGCCGATCGAGCATCTCGCCCTCGAGTTTGTTGCGCAGGTACAGGATGCCGGCCACGGCGTCCTTCAGCTCCGCGTAGCGACGCAGCCGCTCGTGGATCGCCTGCTCGTAGACGGCGCGCGGATGCGCCTGTTCGCGATCCCGCATCCAGACGGCCAACCGGCCGCCGAGCAGGTTGCGCAGTCGGCCCCAAAAGCCTCGCGGTCGGTCGACGGAGATCGATGCAGTAGACACCATAATGCGTACTCCTCGGGCAGTCCCGGGCGCACGGGCGACCGGGCAGCCTTGGCGGGTGGTGGGCTAGTCGCCCGGTTCCTCGGCGTCGAGTTCCTGACGGAGCTCGTCGCGCAGCCCCAGCTCGCGGATCTTCTGCTGGAGGCTCTGGCGCACCATGCCGATGGCGGCTGCGGTGCGGGAGACGTTGCCCTCGTGCGCGCGCAGCGCGGCGAGCAGGTAGCTGCGTTCGAAGCTCTCGACGGCGTGTCGCTTGGCGTCGGAGAAGCTCCCGTCTTCGGCCGCTGCGCCCGCGCGCGCCGAGCCACTGCCGTCGTCCGCGGTTCCCGGCAGCCGCAGGTCCTCTTCCTCGATCGCCGGCCCGCTCGCGAGCACGGCGGCCTGCTCGACGACGTTGCGCAGCTCGCGCACGTTGCCCGGCCACGGATGCCGCGCGAGCCGAGCGAGCGCAGCGGGAGTGATCGGGATCTTCTTGCGTTCGAGCCGCGTCGCGAGCGCCGCGAGGAAGTGCTCGACGAGCGCCGGCACATCCTCGGGCCGCTCGCGCAGCGGCGGCAGCTCGACCTCGACGACCTTCAGCCGGTAGTAGAGATCTTCGCCCACCGTGACCGCTTTAATAGGACATTTGCTTAACAATGCCGGATTAAAAACCATAGTGGCCGGAAATATTGGAACCCCTTTATCCGGATTAATAGAAAAATCAACCGACGCGACCGTTCTTGTTTTGGAAGTGTCCAGTTACCAATTAGAGGGGATTAATCGATTCCATCCTCATGTTGCCGTATGGCTGAACTTGACC
This sequence comes from uncultured Spirochaetales bacterium, assembly GCA_964403735.1. Classification (GTDB taxonomy): domain Bacteria; phylum Myxococcota_A; class UBA9160; order UBA9160; family PR03; genus CAADGG01. Next base: position 2,031 of record CAYOHN010000507.1, read on the forward strand.
CCGGATCATTTGGCCCGCCATAAGACAATGGCCCGTTATGCGGCCATTAAGTCGCGGTTGTTCAAGAATATGACCGTG
>CAYOHN010000508.1:0-2102 GCA_964403735.1 uncultured Spirochaetales bacterium
GCCGCGCTCGACCTCGCGCTGCACGGCGACACCCATCGCCATCACCTGGCGCGCGCGGACGGACGCCTCGTCTTCAACCCCGGCGAGTGCGCGAGGCATCTGGCCGTCCACAACGCCGTCGGGGTCGTGGATCTCGTGACGATGGAGGCCAAGGTGCGGCGGTTCTAGACGGCGATTGGATCGGCGCCCGGAAGGCGTCTATGCTCGCGCGGTCAGGGCAAGGAGAACGCGATGGCCAAGTCGAAGAAGAACAAGCCGGACTCGACGCGCGTGGCCGACGCCACGGCGCGGCTGCTGGCGGACAGCTATACGCTGTACCTCAAGACCCACAACTTCCACTGGAACGTGACGGGGCCGATGTTCACGACGTTGCACACGTTGTTCGAGACCCAGTACACGGAGCTCGCGCTGGCGGTGGATCAGATCGCGGAGCGGATTCGCGCGCTCGGGGAGATCGCGCCCGCCTCCTACACGGAGTTTGCGCGGCTCGCGAAGGTGAAGGAGTCGACGAGTGTCCCGCCGGCCGTCGAGATGATCCGCCAACTCGTCGCGGACTACGAGACGATCGCGGCGACCGCGCAGGAGGTCTTCGACCTGGCCGACGAACTCGGCGATCAGGCCACCGCAGATCTCGCGACGCAGCGGATCCAGATCAGCGAGAAGAATGCGTGGATGCTGCGGAGCCATCTCGAGTAGTGCTCGGCTCCGCTACAGCGCCGCCAACTCGATCGGGATGCCGGTCATGAAGGCCTGGTTCGAGAGTTCCTCGTAGCTGCCCGGTCCGATCGGCAGGAGCACGTTGGCGTTGACGCCCGGAGTGCGCTGCGCGACACGCATACCGGGCGTGCGCGCCCGCCCCCAGCCGTGCGTCAGCGCCGCGACGCCGCGCATCAGGGCCGCGTCCGCGCGCAGTTCCACTTCGACCGCACCGTAGTCGTTCCACACCCGCGCCTTCGCGCCGTCGACGAGCCCGCGCTCGGCCAGATCCTCGGGGTGCACGTACAGGTAGTTGCGATCGCGATCGCCGCGCTTCATCGCCGGTACGTTGGCGTACCAGGAGTTGTGCATAAAGGGATCGCGGCGGGTGATGAGTTTGAGACGCCGGGGCCCTTCGGCTTCGAGTTCGCGGTAGATCGTCTCGGCGCGCTCGAGCGCGTCGGCGAAGCCGGGCGGGCAGCAATCGACGCGGCCGTCCGCCGTCTGCAGATGCTCGGTGAAGAAGCGGCCGGGATCGAGGCCGTCCTCGAAGTGGACGCCGTGTGGGCTCGCGCGCAGCGCCTCGAGCGAGCTCCCGCGCGAGCGCAGCATATGATCGACGCGCCCCCACAGCGCCGTCTCCCCCTCCGGACCGGCATCGAGCGGCGAACGCAGCCCCAGCGCCTGTGCAAGCCGCGCGAAGATCCACCACTCCTCGCGCCGCTCGTCGCGCGGCGGGACGACGGCCGGCGTCCACTGCACCCAGGGATCGTGCTGGAGTCCGAGCCCTGTGATGTTGATGTCCGCGCGCTCGAACATGTCGGTCGCCGGCAGCAGCCACTGCGCGTACTCCGCGGTGGCGTTGCGGTAGAGATCCACGCAGACGAGAAGCTCGAGTTCGGCGAAGGCCTCGCGCAGCGCCTCTTCGCCGCCGATCGACAGCACCGGATTGCCGGCGACGACGAACAGCGCGCGCACCGGCTGGCGCGCCCCGCGGACGAAATGCGGCAGCAGGTTGCCGGGCAGCGGCCCCCGTCGCACCCGACCGAATTCCGTGTCCACCCAGCCTTCGTCGAAGACGCGGCGGCCGGCTTTGGCGCTGGCGTAGAACCCGAGCGACAGCAGGTTGCCGCCCCGCCGATCGAGATTGCCCGTCGCGAACGACAGCATGTGCACGAGCCAGTACGCGAGCGTTCCCTGCCGGCCCATGTTGACGCCGGTCGACATGTGCAGCGACGCGCGACCGGCGCGCATCCACTCCTGTGCGAGGGCGCGGATCGCATCGGCATCGATTCCGGTCACCCGCGCGGCGCGTTCCGCCGGATAGCGCGCGACGAAAGCGCGCAGCCCCTCGACGTGTTTGCCGTGCCGTGCCAGCGCCGCCTCGTCGAATCCGCCCCGGCGGT
>CAYOHN010000509.1:0-2097 GCA_964403735.1 uncultured Spirochaetales bacterium
AGGGCATCTCCGATCTGATCCTCGACACCGGCGACATCAACCGCGACTTCGCCGACGTGCGCACGGTGATGAAGGGCATGGGCATGGCGCTGATGGGCACCGGGGTCGGCCGCGGCGAGAGCCGGGCCGCCGACGCCGCCCGGGCGGCGATCTCGAACCCGCTGCTCGAGGATCTCTCGATGCAGGGGGCGCGCGGCGTGCTGATCAACTTCACCGGCGGACCGGACATGACGCTCTTCGAGGTCGAAGAGGCCGCGAAGCTGATCCAGGACGCCTCGCACGAGGATGCCAACATCATCTTCGGCGCGGTGATCGACGAGGTTCTGGACCAAGCGGGCGAAATGCGCGTGACGGTGATCGCCACCGGCCTCGACGATGGCAGGATCGGACGCGGTCGCGATCGCGACGACGAGGACTTCGCGCCGAACGTCCGGCCGCTGCGCCGGGATGCCGAAGCGGCCCCGGCACCGCTGGCGTCCGCCGCGGCTCCGGTGTCCGAGGAGGTCGAGCCGGTCGGAGACTGGAGCGCGGCGCTGCCGCCGGCCGGTCCCGATGACTCCTTCGCATCGCCGTTCGACGAGGAGTACGACGTGCCGGCGTTCCTGCGCAAGAAGGCGTCGCACGGCGACGACAAGACGGACCGCGAGGTCCCGGCCTTCCTGCGTCGTTCCGCCGACTGACGGTTCGAGAGGCGCCCCGGTGAACGAGGATCGGATCCGCGTCGAACGACGCGACGCCGTGGCGCTGATCGTCTTCGACGATCCAGAACGCCGCAATGCGATGACCGAGGCGATGGGCCGCGCCCTCGCCTCGGTCGCCGCCCGCCTCGGCTCGGACGATTCCGTCCGGGCCGTCGTGCTCACCGGAGCCGGAGCGGCGTTCTCCGCCGGCGGCGACCTCGCGATGATCGAGGACAAGGCCCGCACCGGCCGCGAAGCACCCGGAGAGCCGCACCGCGACCAGAACCGCGCATTCATGCGCGGTTTCTACGATCTGTTCCTTTCGGTGCGAGAGCTGCCCCAGCCCACCCTCGCCGGGATCCAAGGAGCCGCCGTCGGAGCGGGGCTCGCCGTCGCCCTCGCGTGTGATCTGCGCATCGCTGCGCGCGAGGCCAAGCTCGGCCTCAATTTCACGCGCCTCGGGATCCACCCCGGGATGGGATCGTCGTGGACGCTGCCACGCCTGGTCGGGCCTGCTCACGCCGCAGACCTGCTCCTGACCGGGCGCGTCGTCGACGGCGTCGAAGCCGAGCGCATCGGTCTCGTGAACCGCGCGGTTCCGCGAGAGGACGTACTGTCCGAAACCCTGGCAGCCGCCGAAGCGATCGCGGCCTGCGCACCGGTCGCCGTTCGCGGCACCAAGCACGCATTGACTCGCTCGCTCTCCGCGAGCTTCGAGGAGCAGCTCGACTTCGAGGCCGAGCAACAAGCGCTCTGCTACGAGACGGCGGACCTCGGCGAGGGCCTCGCCGCTGCGCGTGAGCGAAGGTCTCCGCGTTTCACCGGCCGTTGAGACCGCCGGACCGCGAGACCACTCAGGCCAGTGCTTCCACCGGTCCCTGGATCTGCGTCGCGTCGAAGAAGTACGAGATCTCTACCCTGGCGGTCTCGGGCGCATCCGAGCCGTGGACGGCATTGCGTTCGATGTCGGTGGCCCACTGGGCGCGAATGGTCCCCGGGGCCGCCTTCTTCGGGTCGGTCGCGCCCATCAGCTCGCGATGCCGCGCGATCGCTCCCTCCCCTTCGAGCACGCTGACGACCACGGGGCCCGATGTCATGAACTCGACCAGCGAGCCGAAGAACGGCCGCTCCTTGTGGACCGCGTAGAACCCCTGTGCCTGCTGCGGCGTCAGCTGGATCATCTTGATCGCGATCGGCCGCAGCCCGGCTTTCTCGAATGCCGCCAGGATGCCGCCGATGCCGCCCTTCGCAACGGCGTCCGGCTTGATGATCGACAGGGTTCGCTCGACGGCCATGCGCTTCTCCTCGGGATGTGGACGGGGCGCGCAACCTAGCAGCTCCGGCGCCGCCGACGACCCCCGCCCGTCAACCAAGGGGCCGGGTTCGTTCGTCAACTTTTCCCGAACGGGAAAAGTTG
>CAYOHN010000510.1:0-2094 GCA_964403735.1 uncultured Spirochaetales bacterium
GGCCCCTTTCTTGACGGCTCAGGAACGCGGGGCGGCGAGGGAGAAGCGGATCGGGACTTCGATCTGGCCGTAGACCCACGGCAGGCGGCCGGCGCGGTCGACGGTCTGGCGCGCGGCGCGATCGAGCACGGCGTGGCCGGACGAGCGCGCGACGGCGACGTCGCGCGCGGCACCCTCGCGGTCGATCTCGAAGCGCAGCCAGGCGGTGCCCTCGAGACCGATGCGGCGCGCGATCGGCGGGTACACGAGGGCGGCCTGGAGGCGCCGGCGGATCTCTTCGAGCCGCGCGTCGACGGTCGGCTGCCCCGGCAGCGCGTCTTCGAAGGCGATCTCTGCGACGGGATCGGCCGCGCGGGCCGGCGGCGGCGCGGGAGCGGCTTCGGTCTCGGACGCCGCCTCTTCGACAGCGACGGCTCCGGCACCGGCGACGAAGGATGACGAGACGAGGAAGGCCCCGGTGGCGATGGCGACGGCCATCATTGCGCGGGGAGCGAAGCAAGGCGGGCACATGGCCGTTCTCCTTCGCCCTCCGCGGCGAAGGGTGAAGGAACGACCAGCGCTCCGGCGCGGCGAACGGATCGTCGGTCCGGAAAGACGTCTCGGCAGCCGAGAATGTCGGGGCGCGTGCGTTGCTGCACCGCTCTCTCCACGAAGAGCAGCTACGAGCGTTCGCGCCCGGGCAGGTCTCCTGGCTGATGGGTATGTCGGGCCTTCGCCCCACGCGCGCCGCAGGCGCCTTCCCGAACGTCCGCCGCGGCAACGCCGCGACCCCGTTCAGTGGCAAAGTGCTGGCGGAACTCCCCGATCACAGTGGCGGGACCGCGGCCGAATGAAAGCCGGTTCGGGGACCCCCCAGGAACGACTTCGCACGGCCTTCCCTCTTCGCGCCCACCTTGGGCGACCCGAGCAAGAGGGGGTTAGCACCGGCGCCCGCTGCGGGTCAATCGGCGGCGTGCGGATCCGCCGGCGCGAGCGCGAGCAGCGCGGCGCGCAGACGCGCGCGCTCGGCGGGATCCAGCCACACGCCGAGCGGCGTCCAGTCCGCCGCGTCCAGTGCGCCAGCGTCCAGCGGGGCCAGGCGAGCCGCGCTCTCGACGATGCGTGCGCCGAGCCGCACCAGCTCCGGCCGGATCTGCGCGCCGAGATCGAGCGCGTCGCGCGCCGGCGCGTTCGCGGGCGACGAAGCCTCGGCCTGGACACGCTTGCCGAACTCGATCTGCAGCGCGAACAACGCCGCCGCGGGCTCCGGCGCCAGCCCCGCGCGCCGCGCATCCCGACGCGCCGCGTCCAGCACCGCGGCCTCGCGCGCCGGATCTTCGATCGCGACATCGCGCTCGCGCTTCCACGCCGCCACCGCCGGCATGTATGCGAGGCGGCGCGCGAGCAGGTCGAGCAGATGATCGGTCTCGCTGCGCGGAGCCGGCGCGCCGAGCCAGCGCGTCCGCATCGCGTCGATCTCCTCTTCGTGCGCCGCGAGCCACGCGTCGATCCGAGGTCCCAGCTCGGCGGCCCGCGCCGATGCGACCCACAGCACCTTGCGGTCGATCTCCGGCTCGCACGCGAACGGGACGCTCGGCGCGATGCCCAGATGCGCGCGCTCGAACGAGTCCGTGACGATGGCATCGACACGCCCATGCCTCAGCACCGGCCCCAGCGCGAGGTTGTCTTCGAGCGCGAGGATCTCCGCGTCCGCGAAGCGCGCTCGCGTAAAGCGCTCGAGCACGCCGCCGCGGTTCACCGCGACGCGTGCCGGGGTGAGATCGCCCACCACGCACGGCCCGCCGACGGCGGTCGCGCGCGTCATCCAGCCCGTGACGGCGCGCTCCGGCCGCCACGTGACACCGCTCGCGGCGACGTCGAACGCATCGCCCGCGACGCGCGCCGCGAGCTCGGGCCAGCGGAAGGGCACCCACTCGATGGCGAAGCCGAGATCCCGCGCCAAGGACTCGACCAACTCGACGTCGAAGCCGCGGTACGGAGCCGGCGGCCGCGCCCGCGCGGCTTCGCCCGACCGGTCGAGCCGCCCGAGATCGACAGCGTGCGGGTGCCCGGTCCCACCAGGCAGCAGGCTCGGCACGCTCGACGCTTCGATCA
>CAYOHN010000511.1:0-2088 GCA_964403735.1 uncultured Spirochaetales bacterium
GGACATTTGCCAGAAGGTCATCGTCGTCGGCTCCAACGACCTGCAGTCGCTGTACGTCGCCAACAACGTCTGCTCCGCCGTCGAGTACTTCCGGAAGCTGGGCGGGAACGTCGGTGTGGCGGGTCTCGTGATCAACAAGGACGACGGCACGGGCGAGGCGCAGGCCTTTGCGAAGGCGGTAGGGATCCCCGTGTTGGCAGCGATTCCGGCGCACGAGGACATCCGCCGCAAGAGCGCCAACTACGAGATCATCGGCCGCCGCGGGAGTCCGTGGGGTTCGCTCTTCGAGAGCCTCGCCGACAGTGTGGCCGAGGCGCCTCCGGTGCAGCCCTCGACACTCGACCAGGACGGACTGCTCGGCCTCTTCGAGAGTCAAGCCGTCGGCCGCGACGTGGTGCTCCAGCCCGCGAGCGTCGAGGACATGTGCGGCAGTGCCGCGATCGAGAAGCCCTCTCTCGAGGTCGTCTACGACAACGTCTGACGCGATCGAGGCATCGATGACCGCGACTCGTATCCGCAATGACATCGCCACCCGCTCCGCGGGCGCGGCCGTCTGCGAGCCGGCCGAGATCGGATCGCCGACGAACGACAGCGAAGGAGTGCAGGAGCCTGCGGCTCTCGACGGCGCAGGGTGCCATGCCGGAAAGGACACGCTGCGCCGGGCCGCAAATGCCGCCGGCAAGAGCGAGATCCTCGACCGGTACGCCGCGGACTATCCGATCGGGCCTCACGACCAGCCACAGAGCATGTGCCCCGCCTTCGGATCTTTGCGCGTGGGTCTTCGGATGCGTCGCACGGCGACGGTGCTCTCCGGCTCCGCCTGCTGCGTCTACGGCCTCACCTTCACCTCGCACTTCTACGGCGCGCGCCGGACCGTAGGCTACGTCCCGTTCAACTCGGAGACGCTCGTCACGGGCAAACTCTTCGAGGACATCCGCGATGCGGTCTTCCAGCTCGCGGATCCAGAGAAGTACGACGCGATCGTCGTCACCAACCTCTGCGTCCCCACGGCATCGGGCGTGCCGCTGCGCCTGTTGCCGAAGCAGATCGACGGCGTCCGGATCATCGGGATCGATGTGCCGGGGTTCGGGATCCCGACGCACGCCGAGGCCAAGGACGTGCTGGCCGGTGCGATGCTGCATTATGCGCGCACCGAGGCAGAGCAAGGTCCCGTGCAAGCGCCACGCGGCGGCCCGAACGACCGGCCCACCGTGAGCCTGCTCGGAGAGATGTTTCCGGCCGACCCGGTCGTCCTCGGCAGCATGCTCGAGCCGCTGGGTCTCGCCGCCGGTCCGGTCGTCCCCACCCGCGAATGGCGCGAGCTCTACGCCGCGCTGGATGGCGCCGTCGTCGCCGCCGTGCACCCGTTCTACACCGCCGCCTGTCGAGAGTTCGAGGCGGCAGGACGCGCGATCATCGGCTCGGCGCCGGTCGGCTACGACGGCACCGCCGCCTGGCTCGACGCGATCGGCGAGGCCTGCGGGATTGCCCGCGCGAAGGTCGACACCGCCAAGGGGCAGTTCCTTCCCGCAATCCGCGAGGCGCTCGCCGGGGCGCCCATCGCGGGGCGCATCACCGTCTCCGGGTACGAGGGGTCCGAGCTGCTGGTGGCCCGGCTGCTCTGCGACAGCGGCGCCGACGTCCGCTACGTGGGAACGGCGCTGCCGCGTACGTGCTGGTCGGAACCCGACCGCGAGTGGCTCGCGGCCCGCGGCGTCGAGGTCCGCTACCGCGCGTCGCTCGAGCAGGATCTGGCCGCGGTAGACGAGTTCCAGCCCGACCTCGCGATCGGCACGACGCCGCTGGTCCAGAAGTGCAAGGAGAAGGCGCTCCCCGCCCTCTACTTCACCAACTTGATCTCGGCACGGCCTCTGATGGGGGCAGCGGGCGCGGGTTCGCTCGCGCAGGTCGTGAACACCGCGATCGCCAGCAAGGCGCGATTCGACGAGATGGAGGCTTTCTTCACCGGCGTCGGGCGTGGCCACGCAGCCGGCATCTGGGAGGACACTCCGCGCGAGCGGCCGGCGATCCGTGCGCCGAAGCCGAGCCCGCAGCGGGCACCGGAGCCGGGCGCATGTTGATCCTCGA
>CAYOHN010000512.1:0-2077 GCA_964403735.1 uncultured Spirochaetales bacterium
CAGTCGGGCCTCGTGACGACGGTGGCGTGGAGTCTGGGAGGGCGCTTCGAGTACGCGCTCGAAGGCAGCGTCTTCGTGGCAGGAGCGGCCGTGCAGTGGCTGCGCGACGGCCTGCGCCTGGTGGCGGACGCCGCCGAGACGGAAGCCGCCGCACGCGCCGTCCCAGACAACGGAGGCGTGTATCTGGTACCGGCCTTCGTCGGACTCGGGGCGCCGTACTGGGACGAGCGCGCGCGCGGTGTGCTGGTCGGCATCACGCGCGGCACGACGCGAGAGCACGTGATCCGCGCCACGCTCGAGGCGATCGCCTACCAGAGTCGAGACCTGATGGAGTGCATGGAGTCGGATGCCGGCTTGCGCCCCCCGGCCCTGCGCGTCGACGGCGGCGCGTGCCGCAACGGCTTCCTGATGCAGTTCCAGGCGGACCTCCTCGGGGCTCCCGTCGAGCGGCCGCGGATGCTCGAGGTGACGGCGTTCGGTGCCGCCGCGTTGGCGGGGCTCGGCGTCGGTCTCTTCCGGGACCGCGGCGAACTCGAATCCGTCACGGCCGATGGCGCGACGCGCTTCGAGCCGCAGCTCGCGGAGGCTCCTCGCGAGGCGCTCTACGCTTGCTGGAAGCGCGCCGTCGAACGCTCGCGCGGGTGGGAGCAGGCGTGAGCCGGACGCTCGACGGAGGCCGTCCGCTCGTGATCGCGCACCGCGGGGCCTCGGGCACGCTTCCGGAAAACACGCTCCCGGCGTTCGCGCTCGCCATCGAGCAACGCGCCGACATGATCGAAACGGACCTGCATCGCACGCGCGACGGCGCGATCGTGATTACCCACGACGAGGACCTGGCAGGCCTCGGCGGACGCGGTGAGATCGCCGACGCGACGCTCGCCGCGCTGCGCTCGCTCGATGCGGGCGGCGGGGAGCGCGTGCCCACGCTCGACGAGCTGCTCGACGGGTTCGCTTCGCGCATCGCGTTCAATCTCGAACTCAAGCGCGGCACCGCAGGACTCTACGAAGGGCTGGAGGCGGCCGCGCTCGCGGCCGTCGAGAGGCGCGCCCTGCAGGCGCGGACCCTGTTCTCGTCGTTCTACGACCCGGTGCTGGCTCGGCTGCGGGAGTTGGCGCCGGCGGCGCGGGTGGGGTTGTTGCTGTCGCGCCGCTACCCGCACGAGGCCGTCGCGCGAGCGCATGCGCTCGGCGCGGAGGCGTTGCACCCCGAAGCGGTGCTGGTCGACGAGGCCTTCGTCGAGGCGGCGCACGCGGGCGGACTCGCGGTGTATGCGTTCACCGTCGACGATCCCGACGAGATGCGACGGCTCCTCTCGATCGGCGTCGACGGCTTGTTCACGAATCATCCGGAACGGATGCGCCGGATCGTGGATGCCCCGCGGGGCCAGGGAGCCCGAAATCGACTCGAGCCTTCGCGTGCTGAGCCGAATACAACACGATCAGAATGCCGGCGAACGCGGAAAGTTCTTGACTGAAGCCCGCTAGATCCTCTATTCATTCGGTTCTGGTACGCTTCCTCCCAACGTTGTTCGCTCGCCGATTCCCTGTGCCGGCTACCCGAGCCGCCGGGACGTGCGGAAACTGCGAAACGCGAGCTTCCCCGTGAGCCACCCGCCATGAAGTTCGAGAAGACGAATCCGCCGGAGCTCGACGCGACGGACCTCGCGATTCTCGATCTGCTGCAGCGCAACTGCAAGCAGGCGCTGGCGGAAATCGGCAAGCAGGTCGGACTCAGCGCCTCCTCGGTGGTCGAGCGGATCAAGAAGCTCGAGGACGCCGGCGTCGTGGGCGGCTACGTCGCGCTGGTCGACGCCCGGGCGCTCGGCAAGGACGTGACCGCGTTCATCGGGGTCTCGATCGTCCACCCACGTGCGTTCGAGCCGTTCGAGAAGGAAGTGGAGCGAGCAGCCGACGTGCTCGAGTGTCATCACGTCACCGGCCAGCACACGCTGATGCTGAAGGTCAAGACGGAGAGCACGGAGACGCTCGAGCAGCTGATCGACCAGATCCGCCGGATCGAGGGCGTGACGCGGACCGAGACGATGGTCGTGCTGTCGACCCACAGCGAGCGGACGCG
>CAYOHN010000513.1:0-2071 GCA_964403735.1 uncultured Spirochaetales bacterium
GGGGAGGCTCCCCGAACTTTGCCGCTGGCCGACACGCCCAGTCTCCTCGTACACCCGCGCAGCTTCGGATCGGAAGACGCGTCGGCGATCGCCTCGCCGCGCATACCCGACATCGCGCTCGGCGATCCTGCCGCGTTTCGATTCGCCCTCGTCTCGTCCATTCCGCGCGGCAGGGTATCCGCGACGCTGACCTCGCGGTAGGCTGAGTGCGCCTCCACGAAAGGACACTCTGCATGATCCTGGATCGCTTCCGGCTCGAGCAGCGCGTCGCCCTGGTGACGGGCGCCAGCAAAGGGATCGGACGCGGCATCGCGCTCGGCTTTGCCGACGCCGGCGCCGATCTGGTGTTGTCGTCGCGAACGCGCGCGGATCTCGAGACGGTCGCCGAGCAGGTGCGCGCCCAAGGGCACCGCGCCCTGGTGGTTCCCTGCGACGTCAACGAGCGCGAACAACTCGAACAGCTCGTCGACGCCGCGTGGCAGGAGTTCGGCCGCATCGACATCCTGGTGAACAACGCTGGTGGCTCCCCGCCGAAGCCTGCGCTGCGAACCAGCGAGAAACAGTTCGAGTCGGCACTGCGCTTCAACGTCACTGCGCCATTCCTGCTGTCGCGCATGGCGATCCCGCGCATGCTCGAGCGCGACGGTGGCACCATCCTGAACATCTCGTCCGGCATGTCGTGGCTCGTCGACAGGGGCTTCGTCGCGTACGGCACGGCCAAGGCCGCCCTCTCCCACATGACCCGGCTGCTCGCCTACGAGATGGCGCCGCGCGTGCGCGTGAACGCGATCGCCGTCGGCGCCGTCGGCACCGAGGCGCTGTTGCCGTTCCTCCACGCCATGCCAGAGGCGCGGACACGCCTCGAGGCAGCCACCCCGATGGCTCGCCTCGGATTGCCCGAGGACATCGCCGCGGCGGCCCTCTACCTCTGCTCGCCGGCGGGCAGCTGGGTCACCGGGAAGGTCTTCGAGGTCGACGGTGGCACCGTCGCCTCCAACTGGCCGCTCGACCTCCCCGCCAGCTGAACCCGTCTGCGAGCGGGGCTGCTACGTTCGTTGTCTCTCCCCGCCCGAGTTCCCGAAGAGGCGTTGCATGTCGTCCGCACCCGACGTCCAGGCCGCCGCGTCGTTGGACGCGGGTCTCGCGCGGCTCGGTCACGAGTCGTTCCGACCCGGGCAGCGCGAAGCCATCGAGACGCTGCTCCGCGCCGGCCGGCTGTTGCTGGTAGCCCCGACCGGTGGTGGCAAGAGCCTCGTCTACCAGCTGCCGGCGTGTGTGCTGCCCGGAACGACGCTGGTGATCTCGCCGCTGATCGCGCTGATGCACGATCAGGTGAGCGCTCTCACCGCGCAGGGCATCGCGGCCTCGTACCTCGCCGGTACGCTCGATGCCCGCGAGATCGGCCGGCGCATGCGCGACGCCGCGCACGGCGCGTTCGATCTGCTCTACGTTGCGCCGGAGCGGCTGGCAGCCGCCGGCTTCCGGAGCCTGCTGGCGGATCTCGACTGTCCGCTGGTCGCCATCGACGAAGCCCATTGCATCAGCGAGTGGGGCCACGATTTTCGGCCCGAGTACATGCAGATCGGCCGCGTGCTCCAAGCGCTGCCGAAGGCGCGGGTGCTCGCGTGCACCGCGACCGCCACCCCGGTGGTTCGCGACGAGATCCTCGACAAGCTCGGCCTGCCCGCCGACACGCCCCAGTTGCTGCGCGGCTTCGCGCGGCCGAATCTCTCGTTGCGGGCGGAGGACGTCACCCGGGAAGCGGATCGACGGCGCGCCGTCGATGCGGTGTTGCGCGAGGCGCTCGGCAGTCCCTCCACGGCGGCGGGCGCCGCGATGATCTACGCACCCACGCGACGCGTGGCCGAGCAGGAAGGCGCGCGACTCGCCGCCGCCGGCTGGCGTGCCGCCGTCTATCACGCGGGACTCACGCCGGCCCAGCGCGACAGTGCGCAACGGGCGTTCATGCGCAGCGAAGCGGAGGTCGTCGTCGCGACGAACGCCTTCGGGATGGGTATCGACCGCGCCGACGTTCGCGCGGTGATCCATCTGGCGCCCCCGGCCTCGCTCG